>JBEBJW010000063.1:0-13235 GCA_040079715.1 Myxococcota bacterium
GGCCAGGTCGCGAAGGCGGCGGACGGCGTGTCGCACGTGAACCTGCTCGCCGACTGGCCGAAGGACGGCGAGGCCCGGGCCGCGTTGACCGTCCACGGCTGGGCGCTGTCCGACCAGGGCCACGCGCGGGTGGCGGCGGCGGTGTGCGACGCGGTGCTGACCGGGCCAGGATCGTTGACCCAGGAGCCTCGATGATGTCCGAATTGGTGGCGTTGATCTCCGACCCGTCGGCGTGGGCCGCGCTGGTCACGCTGATCGTGATGGAGGTGGTGCTCGGGATCGACAACCTGGTGTTCGTGTCGATCCTCACCAACCGACTGCCCGAGCACCAGCGCGACCAGGGCCGCCGGATCGGGATCGCCCTCGCGTTGGTGCTGCGCCTGGTGCTGCTCGGCGCGATCGGCTGGCTGGTCGGGCTGACCGCGCCGGTGGTGACGTTGCCGTTCTCGCCCGCCCACGGTCCGGACGGTCACGCCCCGTTCGACCTCGCGTTCTCGTGGCGGGACCTGATCCTGATCGGGGGCGGGTTGTTCCTCGTGTGGAAGGCGACCCGCGAGATCCACCACACGGTCGACCCGAGCGAGTCCCACGACGGCGGCCCGGCCGCCCCGGTGCTCGGGTTCGGGGCGGCGATCGTCCAGATCCTGGCGCTGGATCTCGTGTTCTCGATCGACTCGATCCTGACCGCGGTCGGGATGACCGATCAGCTCCCGATCATGGTCGTGGCGGTGATCACCGCGGTGTCGCTGATGCTGATCGCGTCGGGGCCGCTGGCGCGGTTCATCAACGACAACCCGACCGTGGTGATGCTCGCGCTGGGGTTCCTGCTGATGATCGGCACGGTGCTGATCGCGGACGGGTTCGGGGTCCATGTGCCGAAGGGGTACATCTACGCGGCGATGACGTTCTCGGGTTTCATCGAGGCGCTGAACATGATGGCCCGGCGTCGGCGGGCGTCCGCCGCGGGCTAGCCAGCCCGCGCTCAGCCGCCGATCAGCAGCCCGAACGCGATCTGCATCGGGTTCGGTCCGCGCGCGGCGAGCGCCGCCTCGAGGGTCGGGTCGCCGCCCTCGCGCAGCCAGCGGTCGAGCCGCTCGCGGAGCGCGTCGTCGAGCGGTCGGTCGAGGCGCGCGTCGAGGTCGACGTCGTCGTGCGGGACCTCGTCGGTCGGAGGGGCGGTGGCCTCTCCGTCGTCCCCGTCCGGGTCGTCGTCGTCGTCGTCGCCGCCGATCACGATCGGCTCGTCCGGGACGTCCGCCGCGGTCGGCTCGGCGATCACCACGACCGTCTCGGCGTCCTCCGGCCAGTGGTCGACCGCGAGCCGCGCCGCGCCCACGTCCTCCAGCCCCGAGCGGTCGAGCGGGAGACCCAGCCCCGAGCGGTCGAGCGGGTGGTCGATCGGGGCCACCCGCCGCGCCGGGACCACCCACCCGCGCCGCCGGAATCGGTCCGCGCGCAGCTCGGCGATCGACGCCCAACTCCGGGTGTTCAGCACGTCCTTCGGCTCGATCCACCCGCGCCGGGCGGTGACCAGGCCGAACTCCTGGTGCGCGAGGTGGCCGGGCGCGTGGGCGTCGGTGTTCACCGCGAGGTGCACGCCCATGTCGCGGGCCCGGCGGCACGCCACGTCCGGCAGGTCCATCCGGTACGGGTTGCCGTTCACCTCGAGCGCCACGTCGCACCGGCGCGCGGCCTGGAACAGGCGGTCCCAGTCGAGCTCGCTCCCGCCGCGCTGGTCGAGCCGGCGCCCGGTCGGGTGGCCGATGCAGTCGACCACCCCCGTCTCCATCGCCGCGATCAGCCGGTTCGTCATCTGCTCGCCGGTCAGGTCGAACTGGGAGTGGACGCTGGCGATCACCCAGTCGAGGCCGCGCAGCACGTCCAGATCGAGGTCGAGCTGGCCGTCCGGCAGGATGTCGACCTCGGTCCCGGCCGCGATCCGGAGCGCGCCGAGCCGATCCTCGACCGCGCGGAGGTGGCGGACCTGCGCCAGCAGCCGCCGCTCGTCGAGGCCGTTCGCCACCGTCAGGGCCTGGGTGTGGTCGGTGATCGCGACGTACTGGTGGCCGAGCCGGTGTGCCGCGGCGGCCATCTCCTCCGCGGTGCCCTTCCCATCGGACGCGACGGTGTGCATGTGCAGATCGCCGCGGAGGTCGGCGGCGGTGATCAGCCGCGGGAGCCGTCCGGCCGCGGCGGCCTCGATCTCGCCGGTGTTCTCGCGCAGCTCGGGCTCGATCCACGGGAGCTGGGCCGCGGTGAACACGTCCTCCTCCAGCGTGCCGGGGTGGACGCGGATCTCGGTGTCCCGGACGAACACGCCCTTGTCCGAGATCTTCAGCCCGGAAACCCGCAGGCCGCGCGTCCGGACCGCGATGTTGTGGAGCTGCGAGCCGGTGAAGTAGTGCAGCCCGGCGCCCCAGTTCTCGAGTGGCAGCACCCGGAGGTCCGCCTGCTGCCGGTTCCGGAGCCGGACCGAGCACCGGCCCTCGCCCCGGAGCAGCACCTCGTCGACCTCGGGCAGGGTCACGAACCGCGCGGCCACCCGGGCGCCGTGATCGCTCGCGACCAGCACGTCGAGGTCGCCGGCGGTCGCCTTGCCGCGACGGACACTGCCGGCGAGGGTCACCCGGAGCACCTCGGGCAGGCCCTCGAGCCCCGCGACCAGCCGCAGACCGAGCCGCCGCGACTCGACGTACGGCACCCGGCCGATCCGCTTGCGGTGGTCCTCGAGGGCGCGGAGCAGCTTCTCGCCGGTCCGCTGGCCCATCCGCGGCACCCGCTCGAGGTCGCCGGCGCGGATCGCGTACTCGAGCTCCGCCACGCTCGACACCTTGAGGTGCTGCCACAGGCGCCGTGCGGTGCTCGCGCCGATCCCCTTGACCTCGAGCAGCTCGCGCAACCCCGCCGGGAGCTTCCGGCGCAGCTCGCGCAGATCGTCGCAGCTCCCCGTCCGCAGGATCTGCTTGCAGCGCCGCACCGTGCCCGGACCGATCCCCGGCACCTTCTCGAACGTCCCGAACTTGATCGCGGTCTCGACGTCGGCGGGCAGGTTCTCGATCACCCGGGCGGCGCGGCGGAACGCGCGGATCCGGTGCGGATCTCCGCCCACGATGTGCGTCAGATCGGCCATCTCGACGAACACGGCGGCGATCTCGCTGTTGTCGAGCGTGCCCATGCCCGATCGTACCGCCGGAGAGGGCCGGTGTCCCCGGGCCGGGCGGTCGCCCGGGTGCTATGCAGGACGTTCCGACCGGAGGACCGAATGGCGGGGCAGGATCCGACGAATCCGATGGGCGGCCAGATGCCGCAGATGCCGGGGATGATGCCGGGTGTTCAGGCGATGCCCGGGATGCCGGGGATGATGCCGGGGATGATGCCCGGGATGGCGCCGGGGATGGGGATGCCCGGGATGATGGGCAATCCCATGATGCAGATGATGCAGATGATGCAGATGATGATGGGCGGCGCGCCCGCGATGACGATGGTCGACCCGTCGGCGATGCCGTTCGCGATGGGTCAGGCCGCGCAGGACGGCGACAGCGGGCTCGACGCGGACATCATCCGCCCGGCGACCCTGACGGATTTGATCCGCGAGCAGGAGCCGCTCGAGACGGGGTCGGTGCTCGATCTGCTGTGCCTGACGGCGGACGGGAAGAAGGCGCTCGGCGGCGTGCCGAAGGGCTGCACCATGGCGTTCGTCGGTCCGCCCGGCAAGGGCAAGACCCGGACCGCGCTGGCGGCGATCGCGCGGGCGGCGGCGTCCGGCCAGCGGGTGGCGTTCGTGGTCGCCGAGGAGGGGTTCCACAACGCCGAGGGCAGCGGGCGCGACGACCTGTGTTCCCGAATGGTCAAGATCGGGATGGCGGCGACCGGGCTCAAGGAGAAGGCGTTCCGCGAGAAGGCGCTCGAGAACGTGTACGTGCTCGAGAGCCAGTACCACAAGGGCCAGACCTGGGACGACTTCATCGCGAAGTACCGGTACCTGGTCGAGAAGGCGCAGATCACGTTCGTGGTGATCGACTCGCTGAACATGCTCGACCCGACCAAGAACCGCACCGCGGACAACCTGTCGGCGTTGAAGACGTACAACCACGAGAAGGGCGTCACCTGCCTGTGCATCGGCCAGATCCGCGACACCGGGCTGCCGGTCGGCGGTGAGGCGCTGATGCACACCGCCGACGCGGTGTTCCTGATCGAGGAGATGGGGCTCGGCAGCAAGGAGATCGCAGAGCAGTGGGGCGGCAAGTACCGCGACAAGATCGACGTGCTGAAGGTGGTCAAGTCGGTCACCACCCCGACGTTCCCGCACCTGGTCCGGATCGCACAGGAGGACGGCACCGGCGCGCTGGTGGTCCACGACGCGCAGCCGGCCGAGTTCGCGCTGCCCAAGAAGGGCTGACCGTGGAGTTCGTCGGTCGAGACGAGCTCCGCGCCTGGCTCGCGGAGGGGGAGGGGATCGAGCGGTTCACCCGTGGGATCGGGCGCCACCCGATCGACGAGAACTGGCTCGAGGACGAGCTCGGGCTGCCGATGCACCTCGCGTTCACGATGAAGAGCCTCGTCGCGGAGGACCCGAACGCCCAGGTGTCGCTGCTCCAGTCGATCCCGTTCTACAGCCTGTGCAAGGGCCTGTTCCTGCCGCTGTCGGGGATGGGAGCCGACAAGGTGGGGGCGATCTTCGGGCTCCAGGCGGAGCCGCCGCTCGACGTGGCCGGTCGCGAGGCGCTGCTCGCGCGGTTCCTGAAGCGGGACGTGGGCCTCACGCTGGTCCAGAAGCTGTCGTGCATCCTCGGCGATCCGTTCCGCGGCGGCCCGGCCACGCTGAAGCGCGACAGCCTGATCCGGCTGCTGCTGTCGGTCGAGATGAAGACCAACCGGCAGCTGCTCGACCGGCTGACGGTGGTGGGGGACGTGGCGGTCCTGTTCGCCGAGGCGCGCCCCACGCTGAAGCAGGCGCCTCCGCTGACCGCGGCCGAGGTGCTCGAGACGGTCCGGTGCGTCGCGAAGCCCGGCGTGTCGCGGACGATGAAGTTCGACCTGATGCGGGCGCTGCTGTTCCGATGCGGCAAGCTCGAGGCGTACTTCCTCGCGAAGCTGGTGCTGAAGAAGGCGGGGTTCGGGTTCGACTACGAGGGGCCGCTGCTCGCGCGGGCGCTCGGCGAGCACTTCCACGCCCCGCCGGACCTCGTGTCGCACGCGATGGCCCTCACCGACGCGTTCCAGGTCGCGGACGTGCTGGCGAAGCAGGGCTCGCGCGGGCTGCTCGCGATCCAGCTCCAGCCGCTGGTCGCGGTCCGGCCGGCGCTCGCGTCCGGGTCGACCGACGAGGTCAAGAAGTACCCGGTGTGGGTCGAGCGAAAGTACGACGGGATCCGGTTCATGCTCCACAAGTCGACCGACGACCGCGGCTCGATGTTGTGCGGCGCGTACACCCGGACCCGCCGGGACTGGCTCGAGCTCGTCCCCGGGCTCGACGCGTCGATCCGGGCGATCCCGGCCAAGAACGCGATCATCGACGGTGAGCTGTACGGGACGGTCCTCGCGAACGAGGGCGCTCGACCGGCCACCGTGTACGAGCTGTACGGGGTGCTCCAGGGCGAGCGACGGCCGCTGAACATCCGGTTCGCCGCGTTCGACCTCGTGTACCTCAACGGGCGCGACCTCACGTCGATGCCGCTCCACGAGCGCCGTCAGTGGCTCGTGACGTTGCTCCAGTCCCTGTCGTCGATGCCGCTGCCGGTCCCGGTCACCGTGGCCGACGGTCAGCTCGCCGCGACCCGCGACGACGTGAACCGGCTGTACGGGCACTTCCGCAGCCAGGGCTACGAGGGCTTGATCACCAAGGACCCGGACGGCCCGTACCTGCTCGCCCAGCGCGATCCGAGCTGGCTGAAGCGGAAGCCCGAGATCACGCTCGATCTGGTCCTGCTCGGCGCGGTGTTCGCCGTGACCGAGAAGAAGAAGGCCGGGCTGTTCGGGAGCTACGTGATCGGCGCCCGGACCCCCGACGGCGGGTTCGCCGACGTGGGGGACGTGGCGGGGGTCGACGTCCAGCGCGATCAGCAGATCCAGGCCGAGATCATGCGGGAGGGTCTGATCACCGGCCAGCGGATCGAGCGGAAGAGCTCGTCCGGGGTCCGGCCGGGGATGGACCTGCGGCCGCACATCGTCGCGACGGTCCGGTTCGAGGGGATCGTCAAGGACAACGTCACCGGGGAGCTCAAGCTGCGCGACCCGAAGCTGGTCCACCTCCGGAGCGACAAGTCCGCGCTCGGCGCCGACACGGTCAAGGACATCGAGGAGCTGTGGATCCGTCAGCGGATGGGCTGAGGCGCGCGCCGGCCCGGCCGTGACGGTTCCCCGTCGCGGTTGCGGGTCGACGTGAACCGGCGTACTTTCCCGGTGCGGAGTGATTTTCGATGACGCTCGCGACCCTGAGGTCCGGGGGCCCTACCCTGGCCCTGTTGTGGGTGGGTTGCGCCGGCGGTCCTTCGACCGCGGACTCGCCGCCTGCCCCGTCTGCGCCACAGGTGGTCGACTTCCTCTCGCCGGAGGAGCACGCGATCCGGGCCTCGCTCGCGCTCCGGGGGCTGCGGCCGACCGACGCCGAGCTGGCCGAGGTGGCGGCGGACCCGGCCGCGGTCGACGCGCTGATCGACCGGTGGCTCGGTTCGCCCGAGTTCGCCCGGACGATCCGGGAGATGCACGGCGAGCAGCTGCTGGTCCGGAACGACGCGAACTCGGGCAACCGGCTCCCGCAGCTCGGCCCGCTCGCGGCGTGGAACCAGTCGCAGATCTACGCGTCGATGTCGGACGAGCCGCTGAAGCTGATCGAGAAGGTGGTCACCGAGGGGCGGCCGTACACCGAGATCGTCACCGCCGATTGGATGATGACCGACGAGATCGTGTCGGCGGCGTTCGGGCCGGCGTTCGACCCGGACGGGCCGGCGTGGCAGGTGTCCCACTGGACCGACGGGCGGCCCCACGCCGGGATCCTGTCGAGCTCGCAGATCTGGCGCCGGCACCTGTCGAACGCGAACAACTTCCATCGCGCCCGGGCGAACCTCGTCATCTCCGGGTTCCTCCTGTGCGAGGAGATCGCGCACCGCCCGGTCGACTTCGCCGGGGTGTCCCTGCCGATCACCAGCGACTCGTCCGACGTGGCGAACGCGCTGATGACCGAGCCGACCTGCGTGAACTGCCACCAGAGCCTGGATCCGCTCGCCTCCACGTTGTGGGGGTTCAAGCGAAACATGTTCTCGACGGTCATCAAGGACGCGTACGAGCACGGCTGCACGCACACCCCGATCCCCGGTCCGCCGGAGGACGGGGTGAACTACGTTGACGACGGCTGCTATCCGGTCCGGTTCTACAACCCGGAGAACGAGGTGCTGTGGCAGGCGTTCGGGCTGCGGGCCCCGGGCTACTACGGCACGCCGGTGCACGATCTCGCCGACCTCGGTCATCGGGTCGCCGAGGATCCGCGGTTCACCACCTGCGCGATCGAGCGGTTCGTGTCGTACTTCGACCAGGTCCCGGTCGAGGAGGTCCCGCAGGAGGTGGTCGACCAGCTCCGCCCCACGTTCGAGGCGTCGAACCTCGACGCCCGCGAGCTCGTTCGCGCGATCGTGTCGTCGGACGCGTTCCGGGCCCGGTCGAGCCCCCCGGACGGCCCGTGGGTGCCCGGGATGATGACGCTCCGCCCGGAGCAGTTGTCGCCGGTCCTCGATCAGCTGCTCGGGTTCGCGTACCTCGAGGCGCCGGACCGGGACAAGGGGCGGAAGTGCCGCCCGTTCTGCTACGGCACGGTCGACCTCGTGACCACCGAGGACTTCGGCTACCAGTCACTCCTCGGCGGAGCCGACGCGAAGTACCATCCGGTGCCGATCCACACCGCCACCCCGCTCCGCACGCTGGCGATCGACCGGATCACCGCCGAAGCGGCCGGGTACACCGTGCTGACCGACCTCGGCAACCCGGACCGTGCCTCGCGCCGGCTCCTGACCGAGGTCGACGGCACCGAGACCTCCGGTCCGGCGGTCCGGGCCCAGCTCGCGAAGCTCCACGCGGCGCTGTTGGACGAGCCGGTCGACGACGCCGAGCTCGACGCCACCGTCGCCCTGTTCGACGGGGAGATCGGCCGGTCCGGCGACCCGTCCGAGGCCTGGCGCCTGGTGATCACCGCGCTGCTCCGCGATCCACGCCTGCTGCACTACTAGGTTCGCCCGAGGCCGTCGATGCCGCTGTTCCCGACGTGTTCCCCGTGCCGTTCGGTTGGCGACCGCTCGGGGCTGGTTTCCCCGCTCGACCGCTCGGGGCTGGTTTCCCCGCTCGACCGCTCGGGGCTGGTCTCCAGGGGTTCGTTGCCGTCGATCTCGCGCCGCGAGCTGCTCGGCGGCGGCGCAGCCCTGCTGGCGGCGTCGGGTGCGCCCCGGATCGCGCGGGGGGGCAGCTCCCCGCCGTCGAACCTGGTGGTGGTGTTCGCGATCGGCGGGTGGGACACCACGTACTCGATCGACGGGAAGCTCGGGCTGCCCGGGATCGAGGGCCCGGAGGTCGACCGGGGCGCCGACCCGGACGACGTGGACGAGGTCGAGACGTTCGGCGGGATCCCGATCGTGGTCAACGACGTGCGGCGGCCGGAGGTCGGGCGGTTCTTCCGCAACCACCACCAGCGCAGCTTGCTCGTCAACGGCGTGTTCTGCGGCGCGATCGGCCACGATCTGGCCCGCGGGAGGATGCTGACCGGCACCGACTCGCCGAGCCGGCCGGATCTGACCGTGATGTTCGGGGTCGAGCGGAGCCCGGATCTGCCGGTGGCGGCGTTCGACCTGTCGACCTACCAGCTCACCGGCGAGTACGCGTCGAGCACCGCCCGCCTCGCGACCCGCGACCAGCTCGCCAGGCTGATCGACCCGGTCGGCCTCCCGCCCACTGCGCCGGTCGGGCGGACCTACCCGCTGTGGTCGCCGTCGGACGCGCAAGAGGCGGCGATGAACGCGTTCACCGCGCGACGGGTGGACGGGATGCGGGCCCGGTGGGGGGAGGGCGGCCACAACGACCGGCGACTCGACGCGGAGCTCGAGGCGGCCGATCGCGCGGTCCGCCTGCGGGAGATCGGGCGGGAGGTGGTGCTCGACGCGCCGCTCCACATCATCCAGCGGGTGCCGCTCGCGCTCGACCTGCTGACGTCCGGGGCGACGCGATCGATCCTGATGCACCACGAGGACTTCGACACCCACTACGAGACGGCCGGGCAGAACCGGCTCCAGGACGAGTTCTTCCTCGGGCTGTCGATGCTGGCGGACGGGCTCGACGAGCGCGGCCTGCTCGACGATACGCTGGTGATGGTGGTGTCGGAGATGACCCGGAGCCCGATGCGGAACGCGTTCGACGGCAAGGACCACTGGCCGCACACGAACGCGCTGTTCTTCGGGGGCGGGATCGTCGGTGACCGGGTGCTCGGGGGCACGAACGGGATCCAGGAGTCGCTGCCGATCGACCTCGCCACCGGCGAGCGGTGGGACGGCGGCACCCTGCTCCGCCACGATCAGCTGATCGCCGGGACGTTGGCCGGGCTCGGGGTCGATCCGGCGCGGTGGCTGCCCGGGGTGACGCCGTGGGGCGGGTTGCTCGCGTGATCGCCTGGGCGCTGCTGGGCGCGTGCCACCAGCCCGAGTCCGAGGTCACCCCCGACCTGTGCCCGGACGGCACGGACCTCACCTGGGACTCGTTCGGCCACGGGTTCGTGGTCGGGTGGTGCACCTCGTGCCACAGCCCGCTGCTGTCCGGCCCGGCGCGCGGCGGGGCGCCGGTCGGGGTCGACTTCGACACCTACGCGTCGGTCACCAAGTACGCGGCCCGGATCAGCGCCACCGCGACCGGGTCGTCCCCGTCGATGCCCCCGGGGGGCGGTCCGCCGGACGCCGAGCGGGCCCGGCTCCGCGAGTGGCTCGACTGCGGGCTGCCCGGCCCACCGGCGGTCGACGAGGTCCCGTGCGACGGCGCGGTGATCCCGGGCGATCTGACGTTGACCTCGGCCGATGACGTGGCGGCGATGTGCGCGGCCGGCGATTCGGTCGAGGGCACGCTCACGATCGGGGTCGGCGGGACGATCGACTGCTTGTGCGCGGTCGGCGGCGATCTCGTGGTGACGACCCCGGACGACACGGTCGAGCTGCCCCGGCTCGCCGCGGTGACCGGCGCGGTGGTGGTGACCGACAGCCCGTCGCTCGCCGTGCTCCGGACCCCGGCGCTCGCGTCGGCGGCGTCGCTGTCGCTCGCCCGGAACCCGGCGCTCGCGATCACCGACTGGCGCGCCCTCACGGTCGTCGCCGGGCCGGTGACGTTCACCGACGACGGCGTGGGCGGCCCGCTCCTGCTCGACGGGCTGGTGACGCTCCCGGCCGACCTCCGGTTCGCCGACCTCCCGCGCCTGCGCTCGGTCGAGCTGCTCCGGCTCGAGACGGTCGCGGGGAGCCTCGACCTGTCGAACCTCGGCGCGGTGGCGGTCGACCTCGGGCCGATCCGGACCGTCGGCGGCGATGTCCGGGTGGCTTCGCTGCCGTCGCTCGACGCGTTCGACGGCCTGCGGGTGACGACCGCGATCGGCGGCTCGCTGACGTTCGACGATCTGCCGCTGCTCGGGTCGCTGTCGACCGGGTACGCCCTGACCGAGGTTGGCGGCGGGCTGATCCTGCGCGGGATGCCGGGCCTGGCGGCGATCGACGGGTTCGACGTGCTGGCGTCGGTCGGGGGCGACGTGGTGCTGGCCGGGTTCGGCGTCCAGTCGCTCGAACTGTTCCCGGCGTTGACCGCGATCACCGGCGCGGTCGAGCTGACGGATCACCCTGAGCTGCGCGAGGTCGTCCACCTCGCGGCCGACCCGACGGTCGCGGGCCTGTCGATCGAGCGGAACCCGAAGCTCGCCACGGTCGAACGCCTCGGGTGGTCCAGCGTCGGCGGTCCGGTGGTCGTGTGCGACGATCCCGCGTTGGACTCGGTCGACGGGCTGGTCGGCGTCACCGCGATCACCGGCGATCTCACGGTGTGCCGCAACCGCACGCTGGCCGATGTCCACGGCCTCGGTCAGCTCGACTCGGTCGGCGGCGATCTCACGATCACCGACAACCCGTCGCTCCCCACCGACGACGCGAACGCGCTGGCCGCGTCGGTCGCCGTCGACGGGGTGGTGACGATCTCCGGCAACCAGTAGTAGGCCGCTGGGCCACTGGCTGAGGGCTACAGCCCGGCGTTCTCGCGCCAGAACCGGATCATCTCGGCCGACGCGTCGATGTCCGAGCACTTGCCCTCGGCCTCGCGCGTCTTCTCCTGGGTCGGCCAGTGGTGGCTGCCGCCGTGGATCCGGAACAGCTCGATCGACTTCACGTCCTTGCACGCGGTGTACACCGTGCGGGTCACCGAGGTCTTGTCGCCCGGCAGGTCCGGCAGGTCGGTCACCGCGGTCTTCGCCGGGTCGCATTCGTGGAGGTTCAGGATGAAGTCCATCGTCTTCGGCACGCCGACGGTCTTCTCGTTGCCCTCCCAGATCGCCTTCTCGTCGGCGTCGCCGTGGAACCAGATCGTCGGGACCTGCTTGTTCGGCTTGCAGTTGTCGATCACCGCCTTCGCCATCGCCTGCTGGACGTGGCCGAACCCGGCGAACTTGTCCGCTTCGAAGCACTCGAGCATCCAGGTGAACCCGGAGCCGTTGCTGAACCCCGCCGCGTACACCCGGTCCTTGTCGATCCCGACCTCGGCGTCGAGGTAGGCGATCAGGTCCTTCACGAAGTTGAAGTCGCGCTTGTCCTCCGGGCCCGCCCACGCCCGCTCGTCCGTCGCGATCCCGTTCGGGAACGCCATCACGAACCCCTGGTTGCCGAGGTGGTCCCACCGCGCGGCCATCTTCTCGGCGTCGTCGCCGGACTGGCCGCCGTGGAACAGGACCACCAACGGCAGCTTCTGGTCCTTGGTCTTGCCGTCCGGCACGTGGACCAGCGCCGACCGATCGAGCCCGCCGCTCTGCAGGTGCATCTCGGTGGCGAACCCTCGCTTGTCGCTGCGCGGCCCGGTCACGTCGCCGGCCCCGCCGCCGCGTCCGCCGCCGCCGCCTTCACCCCGGTCGCGCTTGCCGCCACCGCGCCCGCACGCCAGCGACATCGCCAGGAACACCGCTGCAATCGTCCACCACCGCATGTCTTCTCCGTGGGCCGGAGACTATCACGCGTCGCGCAGCTCGATCCGCGAGCCGTGCGCCCCGGTGGGCGGGGTGACCCACAGGTACCGCGGCACCCGCTCGCGGATCGCGGGGACGTGGCTGATCAGGCCGATCAGGCGCTGGCCGTCGCGCAGCCGCTCGATCGCGGTCATCACCCGGTCGATCGCCTCCGGATCGAGCGTCCCGAACCCCTCGTCGAGGAAGAAGAACCCGAGCGGGCGGGCGGAGCGCTGCTGGACCTGCTCCGACAGGGCGAGGGCGAGCGACAGCGCGGTCAGGAAGCTCTCTCCGCCGGACAGGGAGTGGACCGGGCGGATCGCGCCGCCCGCGTCTTCGTCGCGGACCACGAACGCGAGCTCCTGGTCGAGCGCGAGCCCGTACCGGTCGGACGTCAGCGCCTGGAGGTGGACGCTCGCCCGGGCGGTGAGCTCGGCCAGGTGGTCGTTCGCGACGAACTCGACGAACCGGTCGCCGCGGAGCAGCTGAGTCAGCTCGTCGAGCCGGGACTGCTCGCGATCCACGGCCTCGGCCCGCACGGTGAGCTCCGCGTGCCGCGCGGCCTTGCCCTCGAGCTCGTCGAGGCGCCGCGTCGCGTCCGCTGCGGCGTCTCGGGCAGCCTCCGCCCGGTCGACCGCGGCCGCGAGGCGCGCGCCGAGCTCCGCCCACAGATCGTCCGCCACGTCGGGCTCGTCGGCGCCCGCCCCCAGGGCGCCGAGCCGCGCCTCGAGCTGGATCCGACGGTGATCCCACGCCGCCACCGCGCGCTCGCGGGCCTGGAGGGTCGCTTCGTCCGGAGGGTCCGCCAGGATCCGATCGAGCAGCGCCCGGCGCTCGTCCACCGACGCCCCGACCAGCGCCGGGGCGGCGACGCGCGCCACCACGTCCAGCGCCTGTTCGGCCGCGAGGCACTCGGCCCTGGCGGCGCGCGCTTCGGCGTCGGCTGAGACGCGATAGCGCCAAGCCATTGCGAACACCAGGAACGCCAAATCGTAGAGATCGATCGTCGGATCGATCACTG
>JBEBJW010000064.1:0-13179 GCA_040079715.1 Myxococcota bacterium
GCGCAGCAGACGCGCGTCCTTCTGGTCGCCGTTCTGAGCGAAGCAGTCGGCGAACCGCGACAGGTCGCCCTCGTCGGCGGCCATTGCGCGGAACTCGAGATCGGACACGGCACCCCCGGAGGGAGATAACGCGGGCCGAACGGCGCGGCGGCGGCCCGGGATGGCGTCACGGCTTTCCGTGGGTCATGCTGGGTGGTGATGATCCTGCTCGCGGGTTGTACCGCCGCCCCCGTCCCCGCCGAGCCGCTCCCGACCTGGGAGTTCCCGGCGGTCGACTTCGTGGGCGATCGACCGAAGAACCTGTTGATGATCTCGATCGACACCCTGCGCCGCGACCACCTCGACCGGTACGCGACCGACGGGATCGAGCGGATGCCGTTCCTGTCGTCGCTGTTCGCCGAGGGGGTCGCCCTCGACGATCACCAACAGTGCGGGAACTGGACCTTCCAGTCGACGAGCTGCACCCTGATCGGTCGGCCGAACGAGGACCTCGGCTGGTTCGCGAAGCTGAACGGCGACGGACCCACGCCGGTGCCCGACGGACAGGAGACGATCGCCGCCCGCCTCGGGGAGGTCGGGTTCCGCACGATGCTGGTGTCGGCGAACCCGTGGCTGTCCAGCCAGTGGAACAACGCGCAGGGGTACCAGGAGCGCCCGCGGGTGTCCGGCCTCGACGCGGCGTCGCTCGCCCACGGCGCCTTGATCAGTCTCGGCAAGAACATCGCCCTCGAGCCCACCGACCACTGGATGCTCCACGTCCACTTCACCGAGCCGCACACGACGTACTCCCCCCCGGAGGCGTACCGCGACGAGGTGAACGCGCTGCCGCCGATCCCGTACGATCTCGACGACCACGACACGCACTACGACGTGGTCGACGACGAGTGGCCGGCGATGACGCCCGAGCTCCAGGCCCTCGTCACCCGGCACCTCCGCGCGCGGTACGACGCGGAGGTGCGGTACCTCGACGATCAGCTCGCGGTGGTGTGGGACGAGCTCGACCGTGACGGGTGGCTCGACGACACCCTGGTGGTGATCTGGACCGATCACGGCGAGCAGTTCTGGGAGCACGGCCACCAGACGCACGCGTGGGGGCTCGCCGCCGAGGAGACCGACGGGCTCCTGCTGCTGTGGGCGCGCGACATCGTCCCCCGCGCGTGGGGCGCCCCGACCGCGTCGGTCGATCTGCTCCCGACGCTGCTCGACGTGTTCGGGCTCCCGCCGGACGAGACCCTGCCCGGGTTCGCGCTCGGACAGGCCCCGGACCACCGGGCCCGGTTCACCGCGGCGTCCGCCCGCGAGGGCACGCTCGCCGCGGTCACCCGCGACGGGATGAAGCTCACCTGGTGGTTCGACGGGCGGGCGTCGCTCGTCGATCGGAACGTCGATCGGCAGGAGCAGGTCGAGCTGTACGATCCGGCGCGTCCGGAGGTGGCCGAGCTGTGGGCGCTGCTGGCGCCGCAGGTCGACGCGCTGTCGGCCGCGGTGCCCGAGGTCGAGCTGGTGTTGCCGTCCTGGTGACGGGCCGGGTCAGTCGCCGAGGGCGCCGCGGTACAGCGCCTCCCACCGATCGACCACCGCGTCGAGGCCCCACCGGTCGACCACCCGCGCCCGGGCGGCGACGCCCATCGCGACGAGGTCCGGCTCCGGGAGCTCCTCGAGCGCGCGGAGCGCTCGTCCCATCGCGTCGACGTCCGACGGGCGGACCACGAGCCCGGTCTTGCCGTCATCGACAAGGTCTCGGACCGCCCCCACGTCCGACGCGACCGACGGGATCTCGGCGCTCGCCGCCTCGAGCAGGGTGATCGGCATCGCCTCGGACTTCGACGACAGCGCGAACCCGTCGCACGCGGCGAGGAGGTCCGGCACGTCGGTCCGGAGCCCGAGGAACCGCGCGCGGTCGCCGAGGCCGAGCGTCGCGGCCAGCGCCTTCGTCCGGTCGAGGTCCTCGCCCTGACCGACCAGCCACAGCTCCGACGCTGTCCGCACCTGGGTCAGCGCCCGGAGCAGGGTCGGCGGGTCCTTCGGCCAGGCGAACCGGGTGACGGTCAGCCAGACGAACCGGTCCTGCGGGACCCCGAGCGCGCGCCGGACCCGCTCGCGGGCGCGTGGATCCGGCCGGAACCGCTCGGTGTCGACCCCGTTCGGCACGACCTGAATCTTCCCCGGCGAGCTCGCGCGTCGGGCGATGTGGATCTCGCGGCCGGCCTCGCTGACCGAGGTGGTGACGGTGCCGAACGGCTCGGTGAGCCGGTACGCCCACATCCGCGCCCGGCCGCCCTCGTCGGTCGAGTGGACGGTGGCGACCGCGACCGGGATCCGGAACCGCGCGGCCGCGATCCGGGCGAGCAGGTTGCTGTGGACCATGTGGCCGTGGATCACGTCCGGGCGGATCCGCCGGATCGCAGCGAGGAATCTCCGGAGGAACGACACCGACAGCGACTCGCCCTTCTGCAGGTCGAGCGACACGACCTCGACCCCGAGCGCCCCGAGCTCCCGGACGAACGCCGCCGGCGTGATCAGGGACACGACGAAGATCCGCCACCCGCGCTCGCGCATCCGGCGGATCACCTCGACCAGTTGGATCTCCGCCCCGGCGTAGTCGAGGCCGATGATCACGTAGCAGACCGTCAACGGATCGCTCACCATCGCAACCGCCGCCACGAGAACGCGGCCGGCACGATGTGCAGCCGCTGCCAGGTGAACCACGACAACGCCACGTTCCACACCACGAGCCCGAGCGAGGTGGCGATCGCCGCGCCGTTCAGCCCGAACGACCGGATCAGCACCCCGTTCGCGATCAGGGTCACCACGCAGCTCATCACCAGGCCGCGCGCCGCGTCGTCCTCCCGC
Organism: Myxococcota bacterium; assembly: GCA_040079715.1. Taxonomy (GTDB): domain Bacteria; phylum Myxococcota_A; class UBA796; order UBA796; genus JACKER01. Next base: position 2,854 of record JBEBJW010000064.1, read on the forward strand.
TTGCACGCCACCAGGATCACCCCGACCGAGCCGCACGCGACGTTGAACAGGTGGCCGAGCGCGAGGATCCCGAGCGCGGGGGCGGCGTCGACGAACGCCGGGCCGAACAGCGACAGCACCCAGCGGCCCTCGAACCAGTACACGACCAGCACCGGCAGCGAGATCGCCACCGCGACCCGCGACGCCCGCACGCCGAGCACCTCGATCGCTGCGAGGTCCCCCTTCGCGAACAGCCCGGCAGCGACCGGCTGGAACACGAGGTTCACCGCAGACAGCACGAACGTGGGGATCGACGCGAGGCGTTGCGCGGCCCGGAACAGCCCCACGTCGTCCGGTGCGACCAGCGACCCCATGATCAGCACCGACGCCTCGGCGTTGAGGTCCCGCGCGAGCCCGGTCAGCAGCAGCGGCATCGCCGCCCGGAGCCAGGTGGGATCCGCGTCCGGGGCGGCGTCCCGGAGGGCCTGAGAGGTCTCGCGCCGGAGCCGGGCGAACAGGAACCCGGCCGCGACGAGGGAGGCCGCCGCGTACACCCACACCGCGCCGGTCGCGTCGACCCCCGGGCCCAGGGCCCACAGCGCGCCGACGCCGACCAGCACGATCAGCGGGCGGACTACCGACTCGGCGAGCTGGGCCGCGAACACCCGCCGGTGGCCGAGCAGCAGGTGGCGACACACGAGGAGGGTCGCGGACGCGGCGGTCATCGGGAGGGCGACCCGCAGGGGCGCCACGTTCCGCGGGTCGATCCACGGGCGGGCCACCGCGAGCGCCACGAGCCCCGCCGCGATCACGACCACCGACGCGATCGCGGTGGTCCGGGCGGCGAACGCGCGGACCGCCTTGATCCGACCGGGGTTGCCGAGCTCGATCGCGGCCGCCGTCTCTCGGGTCGCGATCGGGCCGAGGCCGAACGTCGCCGGACCGAGCAGCACCAGGCTCCAGGTCGTCGCGTACGAGTACGCGCCGTAGCCGTCTTCACCGAGGATCCGGGCGAGGGCGATCGCCGAGCCGAACACGAGGATCAGGCTCGCGACCTGCAACCCGCCGACCCCGAGCGACGCCCGCGCGAGGAACCGTCCGGGGCTGCTCATCGGAGCCCGAGCCACCGGTCGAGGCGGTCGATCCCGAAGACGGTGGCGGCCGCGTTGTACGCCGGGATCCGGGTCGAGCGGGGGCGAGGGGCGAGCGTGGCGGCCCGGCGGAGCGCCTCGTGGCCGGCGTCGACCTCCCCGGCGAGGATCGCCTGGCGCCCCGCGTAGGCGAGGCGATCGGCGAACACCCGGGCCACCGCCGGGCTCCACCGGTCGGACGCCCGGACGGTGTCGAGCATCACCCCTTCGCCGGCGAGGCGCCCGAGCGCGGCGCCGGGGGCGAGCCGCTGGCGCCCCGGCTCCGCGTGATCGCGCAGCAGCTTCAGCGGCGCGTCGACCGGCACGTACCGCGCGCCGTCGAGGGTCATCCGGAGGTTCAGATCGATGTCCTCGAGCCACCGGAGCTCGGCCCGGAACCCGCCGAGGCGGCGCAGCCGGTCGATCGGGTACACCGGCTGGCTCGTCTGGACCTCGAACGTCAGCGCGGTCTCGACCGGGCGCGACGGATCGAACACGGGCTCGGGGCCCCGGAGCACCCGCGCCAGCGCCGCGAGCCGCCCGCCGGCCGGCCGGCCGAACGGGAGCAGCCGGGCGAACGGGACATCGTCCGGGCCGGTGACCGCGGCGAGGCACAGCTCGATCTTCCGTGGCAGGAGGAGGTCGTCGCTGTCGAGGAACTGGACCCACCGGCCGGTGGCGAGGGCGATCCCGCGGTTGCGGGCAGCGCCGGGGCCCTGGTTCGGGCCGGTCGACACGAGGACGCGCTCGCCGAACCCGCGCGCCACCTCGACCGACCGATCGCGCGACCCGTCGTCGACGACGATCACCTCCACGTCGGGCCAGGTCTGCGCCAGCGCCGAGTCGATCGCCGCTCCGAGCCACCGCTCGGCGTCGAAGCACGGAACGACGATCGACACCCGGTCGGACAGCGTGGTCCCCCCGGGCCGTTGATAGTTCGCTCTGGCGGCGGGCGCTACTGGACGAGCGGGGCGACGCCCTCCGGCTCGGGTTCGACCTCGGTCTGGCGCCGACGACGCGGGAAGAACCGCGCCGCGTCGTCCCGTCCCACGCGGCCGAGCAACACGCCGTACACCGATACCGCCGCGTGCTCGAGCGCCTTCACTGCGTCACGCCTCGCCTCGCGAGCGAACGCGTCTGCCGCCCGGGCCTGGTCGACGCCCGACTCCGCCTCGACCCGCTCGACGATCTGACGCCGCAGGATCGGGACCGTGTCCGTCCGGAGCGGATCCAGCTCGGGCAGATACACTTCGAGCCGTCGTAGCAGCAGCTCGTACAGCTGCACCTCGTCGCCGACCTTCGCCGTGCGGAACGGCCGGATGCCGCTGGGCAGGACGTCCGTGTACGGCTTGGAGCGCTCCGCCTTGACTCCGCGGGAGGCCAGCGTGCGCCGGACGTGATCCGCCGTCTTCTGCAGCTGATCGCTCGCGATGTCGCGATCGGCCATCCGCTCGTCGATCGCCGGCCCGCAGGCCTCGACCGACCGCGACGCGGCCAGCAACGCTTCCATCACGAGGCGGATCCGACCGTGCAGGTCGTCGTGGCCGCTGCGGTGGAGCCGGCGACCGACGTAGCGGCAGTACTCGTGGAGGGCAGGCGTGGACGCCGCCTTCGGAAATCTCATCGTTTGCTCCGGGGTCGAGTCCGTGATTGGTGAACGACCCGCCCGATCGCTATTGGAGGCGCGGGCCGGACGGACGTCTGGCGGCCTCGGATTTCCGCCCTGGACCGAAGATTTCCAGCAGGGGGTGTGCTGGCGCGGGTGGATCGACGTCGGCCGGTTGTCGCAGGTGCGCTCGCGGGGTGGGGATTGGGGCTCTGCTCCAGCGGAGGGTGACCCGCGTCGAGGAGATCGCTGCTCCGCTGGAGCGGAGGGTGACCCGCGTCGAGGAGATCGCCGCTCCGCTGGAGCGGAGGGTGACCCGCGTCGAGGAGATCGCCGCTCCGCTGGAGCGGAGGGTGACCCGCGTCGAGGAGATCGCCCCTCCGCTGGAGCGCAGTGGCTCTCGGCACCCGATCGACGCCGCTCCCCACCGTCGGGGTGTCCGATTCCCCGACGGACTGTATGGAACCCCGAACACCGTGCGCTCGATTCGCGGGGTTCGGCGGATGGCACCCGCCTTGCAAGCGCCGGGTCGTTCTCGGAGACACGCGTGACAATCTGGTTCGGGTGGTTCGGTGCGACGGCGAGCGCGCAGGAGGTCGGCGGGTTCGTGGAGGTCCGCGGCACCGGCTACCTCGGCGTCGACGGGACCCCGTGGCAGCTGGTCGAGCGGGTCCGACCCGAGGTCGACGCCCCTCTGCTCGGCGACCGGCTCGCCCTCGGCGTCGCGGTCGAGGCCGCCCTCGCACAGGGACGATCGACCGTCGACGAGCTCCAACGGACCCTCGACGCGTCGGAGTTCGGGCCGCTGCTCGCGCTCGCTGACTGCGCCTGGCCGACCCACGCGAACGAGGCGCTGCGGGTCGACGCCGCCAGCGACTACCTGTCGGTCGAGCGGCTGTACGTCGACGCGTACCTGCCGGCGATCGATCTTCGGGTCGGGCGCCAGGCGATCAACTGGGGCTCGGCGCGGTTCTTCAACCCGACCGATCCGTTCCCCGAGGTGCTGTTGAGCGAACCGTGGCGACCTCGGCGCGGGGTGAACGCCGTCCGCGCCACGATCCCGATCGGCGAGCGGCACCAGGTGCAGCTCGTCGGCGGCGCGAACGACACGTTCACCGCCGAGCGGGCGGCGGCGCGGGCCACGCTGAACGCGGCGGGCACGGACCTGTCACTGGCCGGGGCCTGGCGAGGTGAGGTCGACGAGGCGCTGGTCGGACTCGACGTCCGGGGCACCCTCGGCGTCGGGTTCTGGGTCGAGGGCTCCATCCACCACCGGCCGGACGAGGTGTGGGAGGAGCTGGCGGTCGGCGTCGACTACTCGTTCCCGGTCCTCGAGACGCTGCTGCTGACGGCGCAGTATTACCGGAACGGCCGCGACGCCGACGCTGGCGTCGCCGGGTTGACCGCCGCGCTCGAGCCGCCGGTGTGCGCCGCGGTCCCAGCACCCCCTGCGGCTCCGGCCGCCGATCCGTTCGCGCCGTTCGTCACCGGCCGCGACTACGGGTTCCTCGCCGCGACCCTCGCGGTGACCCGCGACCTGTCGGTCAACGCGGCGGCGCTCCAGAGCCTCGACGACGGGACCGGGTTCGTGTTCCCCACGGTCACCGTGGCGCCGACCGGCGCGCTCGAGGTGTCGATCGCCGCGCAGGTGCCGTACGGTCTGACGGGGAGGGGGGAGTTCCGACCGGCGCCGGACGACCTCGTCGTGACCGGCGACCAGCTCGCGGGGCTGGTGGGCGGCGGGTCCGGCTCGGTGCCGGACCTCGGCGCGCTGTCGGTCGACCTCGGCGGGCTCGTGCCCGACGCGTCGGTGATCGTGTGGACCCGGTTGAACTTCTGAGGAGCGATCGATGCCGATCTGCCAGCTCGCGCGCGTGTCGAAGGACTACGGGACCGGCCAGGTCAGGGTCCGGGCGCTGGACGCGGTCGATCTGACCGTCGAGCCCGGGGAGTTCACCGTGTTCAGCGGGCCGTCCGGGTCTGGAAAGACCACGTTGTTGAACCTGATCGGGTGCCTCGATCTTCCGACCGAGGGGACGATCCGGATCGACGGGACCGACGTGACCACCCTGTCCGCCCGGGCGCTCGCTGGCCTGCGGGCGAGCCGGATCGGGTTCGTGTTCCAGTCGTTCAACCTGATCCCGGTGCTGTCGGCGCTCGAGAACGTCGAGCTGGCGCTGCAGCTCGCCCACGACGCGCGCCCCGACCGACGCCGCCTCGCGACCGAGGCCCTCGCGTCGGTCGGGCTCGGCGACCTGGTCCACCGCCGGCCGGGCCAGCTGTCGGGCGGCCAGCAGCAGCGGGTCGCGATCGCCCGGGCGCTGGTCAAGCGGCCCGCCCTGATCATCGCCGACGAGCCCACCGCGAACCTCGACAGCAAGAACGGCGAGGCGATCGTCGCGATCATGCGCCGGATGAACGTGGAGCAGGGGATGACGTTCCTGTTCTCCACCCACGACCCGATGGTGATGGGGCACGCGCAGCGGGTGGTGCGCCTCGTCGACGGGCGGATCACCGAAGACCACCGCGCGGCGGTGACGGCGTGACGTTCCTGCTCCGGCTCGGGTTCCGGAACCTGCTCCGGCAACGGATGCGGACCCTGCTGTCGATGACGGCGGTGATCGCCGGCGTGTGGGTGCTGATCCTCGGCAAGTCGTTCCTGCGGGGGATGAACGAGAACGTGATCCGAGGCCAGGAGGACACGTTCAGCGGCCACGTGTTGGTCCGGCCGGCGGGCTACCCGACCGAGGCGATGGCCCACCCGGTCGACGAGCTGCTGGTGGTCACGCCCGAGGTCGCGCGGTGGCTCGACGACAACGCCGTCGCGTGGACCGCCCGCACCCTGTTCACCCCGTCCCTGGTCGCCGGCGCCGACCGGATGCGCGTCCGGGCGTTCGGGTTCGACCCGGCGACCGACGCTGCCGTGTTCCCGCGGGCCCAGTGGAAGGTGGTCGGGGCGGTCCCGACCGGCGTGGACGACGGGATCCTGGTCGGGCGCGGCGTCGCGAACCTGCTCGGGCTCGACGTGGGCAGCCGGGTGGTGCTCCAGGCGCGGACCAGCGCCGGGGCGCTGAACGCGCTCGAGGTGCCGGTCGCGGGTGTGGTGAGCGTCGGCAACCCGGCGATCGACTGGATCGGCGTGTTCGTCCCCGAGGCCCTGACCGCCTCGCTGATCCGGAACGGCGACGGGGTGTCGCACGTGGCGGTGCGCCTCCGGAGCCGCGACGATGCCGACGCGTTCGCTGCGCGGCTCCGGGCGGAGGTCGGGCCGGCCGGGACCGTCGACACCTGGTTCGACGAGGTCCGGGATCTGCTCGCGGTCCAGGAGGTCCGCCAGCGCTCGCTCGACCTGCTGGTCGGGATCCTGCTGCTGATGTCCGCCGCGGCGATCGCGAACACGATCCTGATGGCGGCGTACGAGCGGGTCCGCGAGATCGGGACGATGCGGGCGATGGGGATGCTCCGCCGCGAGGTGCTCGCGCTGTTCGTGCTCGAGGGCGGGATGCTCGGCGCCGTCGGCGGGTCGATCGGGGCGGCGATCGGCGCGGCGATGTCCCGGTACTGGTCGATCCACGGGATCGACCTCACCTCGGCGATCGAGCAGAACGGGTCGAACCTGCCGATGTCCGCGATGCTGTACCTCGAGTTCTCCCCGTCGACCGTCGCCGGCGCCCTGGTGTTCGGGTTCGTCGTCGCGACGCTCGCGTCGGTGTACCCCGCGTTCGTCGCCGCCCGGATGCCTCCTGCCGAAGCCGTGAGGGCCCGATGACGCTGATCCTGTTCCTCGCGCTCCGAAACGCCGCGCGCAACGTGGTCCGCACCGCGCTCACCGCTGGGATGGTGGTGCTCGGGGTCGCGCTCCTCGCGATCCTGTTCGCGTGGATCGACGGGGTGGTCGGCTCGATGGTGTCGGACGGCGCAGCCGCGATGGGCCACGTGCGGGTGGTGGATCCCGACTACGCCGCCCGCGAGCAGCTGATGCCGACCTACGAGAACATCCCGGACGCGGCGCCGATCGTCGCGGCGATCCGCGCCGTTCCGGGCGTCCGTGGGGCGTACGCCCGGGTCACCACCGGGGTGACGCTCACCGCGGGCGACGAGATCGGCGACGTGTTCGGCCTCGCGGTCGGCGCGGACCCTGCGTGGTACCGCGACGGGCTCGATCTGCCGTCGAAGGTCGTGCAGGGGACGTGGTTCTCGGACGCCGCCACCGGCGAGGTCGTGGTCGGCGCGAAGCTCGCAGAGCGGACAGGGGCGAAGCCCGGCGACGAAGTCCTCGTCCTCGGCGCCACCCAGGACGGCTCGCCCTCGGCGGTGAAGGCGAAGCTGGTCGGCGTGGTCGCGGCCGGCAACGCGCTGATCGATCAGCAGGTGTTCCTGCCGCTCGACCGGATGCAGTACCTCGTCGACGTGCCGGGCGGCGCGATCGACGTGCTGGTGTACCTCGACGATCTCGACGACGCGGGTCCGATCGCCGACCGGATCCGACAGCTGCCCGCCCTCGCCGGGTATACGGTCGAGGCGTGGAACACCCGCGACCCGTGGACGTCGGTCCTGCCCGCGACCCGCACGATGCGCGGGGTGGTGGTGGCGATCGTGGTGTTCATCACCGCGCTCGGCGTGTGGAACACGATGATGATGTCGGTGCTCGAGCGGACCGACGAGATCGGCGTGATGCGGGCGCTGGGACTCGGGCGGGTCGGTGCCGTGTCGTTGTTCGTGATCGAGGCGGCGACGATCGCGGCGATCGGCGGGGTGGTCGGCGTGGGGCTCGGCGACGCGTTCGGGTACTACCTCGAGACCGTGGGCGTCACGCTCGGCGGCCAGGTGACCCAGAACATGGGGGGCGCGCTCCCGTTCCCCCAGACGCTGTACGGCGACGTGACGGTGGCCACCTCGGTCCAGAGCTTCGGCCTCGGGCTGTTGATGGCGGTGCTCGGCAGCGCGCTCCCGGCGATGCGCGCGGCGGCGATCCAACCGGTGACTGCGATGCAGGCGAGGAGGTGACGGTGTCGTTCTCGATGATCGCGCTGGTGTCGACGACGATCGCGGCGCGGGCCCAGACGCCGACCGCGGACCAGCTGCTGGCGAAGATCGACGCCCAGCTCCACTACGAGAGCCGGACCAGCCGGGTGCGGATGACGGTGGTGAACGCCCGCCGCACGCGGGAGTTCGAGATGGTGACGTTCGGACGCGGCGCGGACGACGCTGCGATCGAGTACGTCTCGCCCGAGCGCGACAAGGGCACGAAGATGCTCAAGAAGGCCGACGAGCTGTGGATGTACCTGCCGTCGGTCGAGCGGGTCCAGAAGATCTCCGGCCACATGCTGCGCGAAGGGATGATGGGCTCGGACGTGTCGTACGAGGACATGATGAACAACGCCGAGCTCCGCAAGTCGTACACCGCGAAGGTGACCGGGGAGAACACGGTCGACGGCCGGAAGTGCTGGACCCTCGAGCTCGTCGCCACCACCGCCGAGGTGACCTACCCGAAGCGGGTGTCGTGCGTGGACGAGGAGACGTTCATCCCGCTGTCGCAGGAGCTGTTCGCCCTGTCCGGGATGCTGCTGAAGTCGTGGACGATGTCCGACATCCGCAAGGAGGGCGACCGGTGGGTCCCGTACCGGATGCGGATCGTCGACGCGCTCCAGCAGGGCAGCTACACCGAGATCGTGATCCTCGAGTCGAAGTTCGGGGTGGACCTGCCGGAGGAGGTGTTCACCACCCGTTGGCTCGAACGGATCTGACATACGAACCCCTTGGTCCGGATCACGGGCCGAGGGAGCGAACATGTCGAAGCTGCTCGAGGGCAAGGTCGCGTTGGTCACCGGGGCGGCCTCGGGGATCGGGCGGGCGATCGCCCACGCGTACGCCGGTGCGGGCGCGAAGGTGGTGGTGTCCGACATCGACGAGCGCGGTGGCGCCGAAGCGGTGGCCGAGATCGAGCGAGCGGGCGGGGCAGCGTGGTTCGTCCGGGCCGACACGTCGCGTCCCGCCGATCACGAGCGGCTGGTCGGGTCCGCGGTCGACCGGTTCGGCGCGCTCCACGTCGCCTGCAACAACGCCGGGATCGGGGGTCCCGCGGCGCCCGTCGGCGAGTACCCGATCGACGGGTGGGACAAGGTGATCGCGGTGAACCTGTCCGGGGTGTTCTACGGCATGCGGTTCCAGCTGCCGGCGATCGTCGCGGCGGGCGGCGGCGCGATCGTGAACATCGCGTCGATCCTCGGCCGGGTGGGGTTCCGGAACGCCGCCGCGTACGTGTCGGCCAAGCACGGGGTGATCGGGCTGACCGAGAACGCCGCGCTCGAGTACGCCGCGCACAACGTCCGGGTGAACGTGGTCGCGCCGGGGTTCATCAACACCCCGCTGCTGGAGAAGAACCTCGACGACGCGGCCCGGAAGGGCCTGGCGGCGCTCCACCCGATCGGCCGCCTCGGCGAGTCGGCGGAGGTCGCGGCGCTCGTGCTTTGGCTGTCGTCGGATCAGGCGTCGTTCGTCAATGGCAGCACCTACCCGATCGACGGCGGGTACCTCGCCCAGTAGGGCCCCTCACGCGCCGCCGAGGCGTCGTCGGACGCCGCGCCCCACGTTCACCGCGAGGCTCCGGGCGTAGTTCCGGGTGTACCGCGCGAACCGCGGGGTCGGGTTCCAGCTCGGCTGCCACGGATCGAGCGGGTACCCGAGCGCGCGGAGGAACGGCTGGCACAGCTGCTCCACATCGGCGATCTGGTCGCGGTCGAGGGCGGTGCGCCACTTGCCGATCACCGACGGGTCGAGCGGGCGACCCACCCGGGCGAGGTGGGCCTGTCCAGCGACCTCGGCGGCATCGCCCGAGGTGTCGTTCGGGCGGAACCGGTCCTCGACATCGAGGAACCGGGCGATCCGGGCGGTGGTGGCGGCCGGGTCGCGGAGCAGGTCCTCGAACCGCACCAGCAGCAGGCGGTCCCCGACCAGGTGCTGCGCCGCGAGCCCGGCGCCGACCCGCTCGATCCACTCCTCGGCCGCGGTGAGCGCGGTGTTGCCACCGAACCACACGTCGAGGGCGGACTGGACCACGTCGCGCGGGTCGCGGACCACGTGGATGTACCGGGCGTCCGGGAACGCGCGGTCGAGCTCCGGGATCATCGACACGTACCGGGGGGTGTTGTCGCCCCAGTACCGCAGCGCGCGATCCGGCGGACACTCCCACCGGCAGACCCACCGGTACACCCCGGCCCAGGTCGGCGGCTCGCTCCACGGCAGGTCCCCGGGGACGGTGGACCAGCCGGTGCCGGTCAGGAACGGGCGGAGCCACGCGAGGTGGCGCTCGAGCTCGGCGGGCGGGCGCGGTCGGGTCCAGTCTCCGTCGCGGAGCTCGAGGAACGCGAGGTACTGCGTCTCCTTCGCGAGCCACAGCTCCGGATGCGTGTTGAGGACCCGCCGCATCACGGTGGTCCCGGAGCGGTGACAGCCGACGACGAACACGGGTGACATCACGGCCCTTTAGTCGGTTGTGGCCCGGCGGACCGCGAGCTACCTCGGACGGATGGGTTGGAAGCAGACGGTGGTGGCGGCGGGGTTCCGGGTCCAGGCGCGGGCGCTCGACTGGCTGGGCGCGCACGCGTACCA
>JBEBJW010000065.1:0-13089 GCA_040079715.1 Myxococcota bacterium
TCCCGGCCCGGGTCATCGCCGCCTCCCACGAGGCCAGCACCCCGACCGCCTCGGCGAACTGGGCCTGCGACACGAGCTCGGCCGCCGCGTCCAGCAGCGGCTCGGTCGCCGCCCGCGCCGACCCGGCCTCGAGCAGGTGCCGACCCCGCCGGAGCGTGACCCCCGGCCCGACCTGCGCGGCGAGCCACCCCGCGGCGGCGGTGTGGTGCCCGTCGAGCCGCCCGCTGTCCTCGGCCCGCGCCAGCAGCACGTCGCGCAGCATCGCGTGGACGAAGGTGAAGCCCTCGTCCGGGTCGCCCTCGGTCCGGGCGAGCCCGGCCTCGACCAGCCGGTCCGCGAGGCGGGGCGGGACGAACGCGCCGGCCTCGTCGACGACCGCGCGCCACTCCGCGCCGTCGACGTGCATCCCGAGCACCGCCGCGAGCTCGAGCGCGATCCCGGCGGCGCCGGACGCCCCGGCGAGCAGGGCCTCGAGCCGCTGGGTCCAGAGCTCGGCCAGGCTCGCGCCGGTGGTCGCCTCGGTCTTGAGCCGGAACCCGGACTCGTCGGCCTCGAGCGAGCCGTTCGCGACGAGCTCGCCGACGAGCTGCACGGTGAACAGCGGGTTGCCGCCGGTGTGCTCGGCCACCCGCACCGCGAGCGACGGCTCGAGCGGGAGCAGCGCGTGGATCAGGCGCTGGCGATCCCGGCGGGGCAGCGGTCCGACCGCGATCTCGCTCGCCCCGGGGCGCGCCACGAGCGCTCGGATCAGCGGGCGCTCGATCGGGCGCTCGGCGAGCACCTCGTCGCGCGCGGTCAGCACCATCGTCAGGCGGCGGATCGCGGCCTCGTGCAACGCGGCGACGAGTCCGAGCGCGTCGGCGCCCCACTGGACGTCCTCGAGCCGGAGGACCACCGGCCGCTCGGCGGCGATCCGCCGGATGATCGCCCCGATCACCGCGTACCGCTCGTGCGGCTTGGTGAACCGGACCCGGCCGGTGGGCGCCACCAGCTCGCCGACCACCTCCGGCTCGATCGGCTCGCCCGGCGGGAGCGCGGCGAGGCGGACCGCGAGCACCGACGCGAGCTCGGGCGACGACCGCGGCGACCGCACGCCGAGCCACGACGCGAGCAGCGTGTCGAGCCCGCCGTCGGTCGGGCCGTGCTCGGCGGTCCACACCTCGGCGCCCGCGAGCGCGTGCGCCGACTCGCACAGCCACGTGGCGAGCCGGGTCTTGCCGGTCCCGCTCGGGCCGGTCAGCACCACCACCCGCGGCCCCTGCCCGCGCGACGCGGGCACGAACGCGTCCCACAGCAGCTGGCGCTCCGCCCTCCGCCCGACGATCGGCGCCGCCCGCAGCCCGAACAGGCCGATCCCGGCCCCCCGGAGCGCCCGGGTGGTCCGCTCGCGGTCGGCGGGGATCGCGTCCGGCACCGGCGGCGCGACCGACGCGGCCCGGGGCGCAGACGGCAACGCGGCCTCCGACCCCTCGCCGCCCACCGGGACCGACGCGGTCGGGATCGACACGGTCGGGATCGACACGGTCGGGATCGACACGGTCGGGATCGACGGCGACGGGTCCCGCGCGGGCGCGGGCGCGGGCGACGCAGGCCGGGGCGCGGCCTCCGCCGGTCGGTCCGCGCCGCCGAGCCGCCCGAGCTCGGTCGCGAGCTCGATCGCGCGGCAGTACCGGGCGTTCGGCGCGGCAGCGATCGTGCGGTGGAGCACCCGCTCGAGCCCCGTCGGAACGGCGAGCACCGGGCGGAGCGGCGGGCGCTCGGGGTCGAGCTGCGCCCGGCGGAGCGACTCGCCACGCAGGTCCCCGAACGGAGGCCGGCCGCAGACCAGCGCCCACAGCGTGCACCCGAACGCGTACAGGTCGGTCCACGGGCCGATCGCGGCGCGGACCCGGAGGAGCTGCTCCGGCGCGAGGTACGCCGGGGTCCCGAGGTCCTCGAGCGCGCCGTCCTGGCCCGCGATGGCTCCGGCTGGGCCCGCCCCGCGACGTGCGTCCTGGAGCTGGGCGATCCCGAAGTCGGTCAGCCGCGGACGACCGCCGGCGTCCAGCAGCACGTTGCTCGGCTTCACGTCCCGGTGGATCACGCCGCGCGCGTGGGCGTGGGCGAGCGCCTCGAGCAGGGCCTGGGACAGATCCGCCAGCTCCGGCCAGGTCCGCGGGGAGCGGACCCAGTCGACCAGCGACCCGCCGACCAGCCGCTCGGTGACGAACCACGGACTGCCCGCGATCAGCCGGCCCTCGCTCGCGATCGCGGCCGCGGCGGTGATCTCGCCGGCGTCGAGGACCTGGACGATCCCCGGGTGGTCGAGGGTGGCGGCGGCGCGGACCTCGTTCCGGAACGCGCGGCGGAACCGGTCCGACCACGCGACCTCGGTGGCGATCACCTTGACCGCGACGTCGACGCGCGCGTTCACGTGGGTGGCGGCCCACACCTCCCCCATCCCGCCGGCACCGAGCGGGTGCAGCAGCTCGAACGGCCCAATCCGAACGCCCGATCGCTCCACCGGGGCAATGTAGCCGGAGGCTCGAATCCTGGTAGGTTTCACGCGACGCGCCCGAGATAAGGGCGGGCAGGAGGTGGCGATGCGGTGGACCGGATGGACCCTCGGCGCAGCGACGGTGCTGGCGTTCGGGCTGGCGTGTGCGGGCGGGACGACGGCGACCGACGACGCGGAGCCGACCGACGCGGCGGCGAACCCGGAGCCGGAGCCGGAGCCCGCGCAGCCCGCCCCGGACCGCGAGGGCAAGAGCAAGAAGGGCAAGGGCCGCGACCGCGACGGCGGCGGTGACGAGGCCGGCGACGACGACGGCGGCGGTGGCGGCGGCGGCGGCCGGAGCCCGTGCAAGATCGTCAAGGCGACCGCGACCACCGCGCTCGACGGCCACCCGGCGTCGAAGGCGATCGACGGCGACCCGAGCACCGCGTGGTGCGAGTCGCACGAGGGCACGGGCGTCGGCCAGCGCCTGACGGTGGTGGTGCCGGACGGGTGCAGCCCGACCCGCCTGGTGGTGACCGGCGGGAACCTCGAGTCGAAGGCGACGCTCGATCAGTTCAGCCGCCCGATGAAGCTGATGGTGATCGCCGCGAGCCAGGCGGAGCGCCCGCTCGAGCTGACCGACGTGGGCAAGCTGCCGGTGGAGGACGCCCGCGACAAGGGCCAGACGCTCACGCTGACCAAGCCGCTCCAGACCTCGGACGACCTCGAGATGCGCGTCGACTCGGTGTACCCGGGGTCGAAGGGCCAGACGCTGTGCATCGGCGAGGTCGCGCTCGACTGAGGTCCGGTGCTCCGGCACCTGAGGGCCGCTGCTCCGGCACCGCGCCGATCCGCGTCAGGCGGACCGGAGCGTGGCCGGAGGCCAGTCCGCGAGGACCGAGCGCAGCGAGCGCGGAGGGAGGCCGACGGCGACGCGCCAGCGGCGCCGGGACGCCCCGTGCTGCCCTACCCTGTCACCACACAGGCAGCGCCTCGCCGTGAGACGCCGCGACCAGGGTCGCGTGGAAGTCCTCGAGGTACGCGACCAGCGTGAGGTCGTCGCGGAGGGGCGCCTTGAGGTGCTCGATCAGCTCGACCGCGGTGCGGCCGTCCTCGGTCGGGTACAGCACCAGCGAGCCGGCCAGCAGATCGATGAACACGGTGCCTTCGGTCTTGTCCCACAGCGCCACCAGCCGATCGGCGGTCGCCTCGTCGTCGAGGGCCAGACCGGAGGTGTCGTCCGGTGACGACAGGTCGTGGCGCCACCACAGGTCGTACTCGACGGTGATCACGTCGTTCACGAGGCAGTGGACCTGGTAGCTCGCGTCGAGCGTGGGGCTCGGCACGTCGCTCACGACCCACTCGTCGACCTCGCGCCGGTCCACCCCGACCTCGGGGTCGCGCGCCGCGGCCCACACCGCGTCGAACGGCGCGTCGACGTACCCGCGCCCGTGGGCCCACCACAGGTCGCTGTTCCCGCCGGACACGATCGAGATGCCCTCTGGATCGTCGTCGCCCGGGAACGCGGCGGTGTTGTCCTCGAGCGGCTCGAGGCCGCCGACCTTCAACGGCTCGTGGCCGGCGCAGCCGGTGAGCCCGATCCACAGGATGGTGTCCACCGCCGCAGTCTACCCGGGGTACAGTCCGGCGGGAGCCCCGTGCGCCAGATTCCACCGAACGCAGACCGCCTGGTCGTCGTCCTGTCCGACGTGGAGATGGGTGCGGGCGGCGTCCTCGACGACTTTCCGCACAGCCCGTTCCTGGCGGAGCTGATCGGGTCGTACGGGGAGAAGCCGTACCACGGGCTTCCGGTCGACCTCGTGTTCAACGGTGACACGTTCGATCTGCTGAAGACGAGGGTCGACGGGGTGTACCCCCGCCACGTGACCGAGGCGGTGGCGCTCGCGAAGCTCGACGCAGTGCTGGCGGCGCACCCGGCGTTCCTCGAGGGGGTCCGCGCGTTCCTGTCCGGCGGCGAGGAGCCGCGGCGGGTCCACTTCGTGATCGGGAACCACGACGCCGAGCTCGCGTTCCCCGCGGTCCAGCGCCGGCTGTCGGAGGCGATCGGCCGCCCGGGCGTGTGGTTCCCCGGGTTCGGGGTCGACATCGGCGACCTCCGGATCGAGCACGGGTCCCAGGGTGACCCGATGTTCCAGGTGGACGAGCACCACCCGCTGACGAGCTGGAAGGGCGAGACGCTGCTCGACCTGCCGTGGGGCTCGGTCGGGGTGATCGACGTGATGCTGCCGCTCCAGCAGCAGCTGTACGCGCTCGACCGGGTGAAGCCGCGCCCGCGGGTGTTCGAGCTGCTGCCCGAGGTCAAGGACTTCCTCGCCGCCGCGTTCTGGCGGTACTGGACCCGCGAGTACCTGGTCGACCTGTGGAACCGGTCGGACCCGACGCGCAAGGCGAGCTGGTCGATGCTCAAGGAGGTCCTGTACCGGTTCACCACGTTCGACCCGGACACCGCGGCGTCCGCCCACTACCAGAAGCTGGTCGGCGAGCAGGATCGGTACCGGGTCGTGGTGATCGGCCACCACCACGCCCCCGGCTGGTGGAGCTGGGCCGACCGCAAGGTGCTCCAGGCGGGCTGCCTGCGCGACGAGTACGTGATCGACCGCGCGGGCACCGTGATCGGCCAGCTCCCGAAGGTGTACGTCGAGGTGTTCCTGGCCCGCGGGCGGGTCGTCCGATCGCACCTGGTCGAGGTGGACGGGCCGCCGCCGATCCCGGGCCACGTCCCCGCCTCGATCCTCGAGCTGCGCGACAAGATCCTGCCGCTGCTCGGTGACCTGCCCCCGAGCCCGGAGCCGAAGTGAGCCGCAAGCCGAAGCGCCACCCGAAGGTCGGGCTGCCCCCGGGCTCGGCGGTGTACGTCGGCACCCCGCGCGAGGGCGGCGCCCACCTGTCGGCGTTCGTGTACGACAGCCACGGGATCGTCGAGCACACCCACCCGACCCCCGGCGAGATCCACGATCTCGTGAAGCCGAACCGCGTCGTGTGGCTCGACTGCGACGGGGTCCACGACGTGGCGATCGTCACCGAGATCTGCACCCGGTTCGGGGTCCACCCGCTCGCCCTCGAGGACGTGCTGAACACCGAGTCGCGGCCGAAGCTCGACCTGTACGAGAACGGGATCGCGGTGATCGCGCTCGACATGGTCGCGGCGGAGGGCAGCCCGTGCGAGCTGCTGCGCGAGCACGTCACGATCGTCGCCGGCGTCGGGTTCGTCCTGTCGTTCCAGGAGGGCACCCGCGGCGACCTGTTCGACCCGGTCCGCCAGCGGATCCGCGTCGGAGCGGGGCGGATCCGGACGATGGGGGCGGACTACCTGCTGCACGCCCTGCTCGACGCCGTCGTCGACGGGTACTTCGTGGTGATCGACCGGATGGAGGAGCGGATCGACGGGATCGAGGCGGACGCGCTCGATTCGCGGGCGGTCGCGGTCCCGAAGCAGGTGTACGCCGCGAAGTCGGACCTCGGGGTGGTCCGCCACGCGGTGTTCCCGCTGCGCGAGGTCGTGAGCCGGCTGCTGCTCGGCGAGGCCCCGATCGTCACCCGCGCGGTCGAGCCGTACCTCCGGGACCTCGCGGATCACGTGATGTCGGTCCTCGACCTGGTGGAGGCCGACCGGGAGCGGCTGACGGGCGTGCTCGAGCTCCACCTCGCCGTCGCCACCCACCGGATGAACGACGTGATGAAGGTGCTCACGATCGTCGCGACCGTGTTCATGCCGTTGTCGTGGGTCGCTGGCGTGTACGGGATGAACTTCGATCACATGCCCGAGCTGCACTGGATGTTCGGGTACCCGTTCGCGATGGCCGTGATGATCGGAATGGCCCTGCTGATGCTCGGGTACTTCAAGCTCCGCGGCTGGTTCTGACGCCTACCACGGGTCGGACGGCTCGACCTCCGCGAGCTCGTCCAGCACCTCGTCCCAGCTCGGTGGCACCTCCGTGGTGCTCCAGGTGGCGCTGTACACCGCGTCGACCAGCGCGTCCGCCTGGCCCATCGCCTCGAGGTGGGCGTCGGAGGTGACGAACCCGGCGAGGTCCTCCTCGGTCTCCCACACGGTCAACGTCCACTTGTCGCGCCCGAGGATCTCGCCCCGGAGCGACAGCCCGACGAGCCCCGGCTGAGCGTCGAGCTGGTCGAGGATCGCGTCGAGCTGAGCGTCGAACGCGTTGCCGGCGCCGATCTTCGCCCGGGTGTGGGTGGCGGCGGCCACGAACGGACCCTCGGCGTCGGACGTGAGCACCCCGTCGGCGTAGCCGGGCCCCTCGAACGGCTGCGCGATCGCGCACCCCGCCACCAACGCCGTCGAGAACACGATCTGGATCGAACGGAACATCCTGACCTCCGCCCGACCAGACACCCGCCGCCGAGACCGCCGTTCCTGGCACCGCACGCCACCCGTTGGCCGTTCGCGCCACCGGGATCAGAGGTGCTTCGCGGCCTCCCGACGCGACAGCCCGGACAGCGCGGCGCCGTGGGCGGCGAGGAACGCGCGGACCGCGTCGGGGTCCGTGCGGGCGTGCTGACGGAGCGCCCAGCCGATCGCCTTGCGGATCCAGAAGCTCCGGTCGGGCGCCTGGCGGAGGCACAGGTCGAGCAGCAAGGCCACGTCGGTGTCCGCGCGGTGGCGGAGCTGCGCCAGGAGCGCGGTCCGGCGAACCCACGGGTCCGGGTCCGCGATCCACCGCTCGAGGACCGGGCGCATCGCCGCCCGATCGCGCGCCACCACCGCGCCGACGGCGTGAGCGGCGATCTCGTCCACCAGATCCCACCACGCGCCCTCGCGGACGAGCTGCTCGAGCAGCGGCACCGCGTCGAGCGTCAGGAACCGGCCGCGCTGGACCTGGAGGAGGGCGATCGCCGCGTACTTCGCCTCCCGCTCGGGCTCGGCCCACAGCCGCCGGACCGCCGCGTCCCACGCCGCGGAATCGTCGGCACCAGCGGACCCGCGACCGGACATCCCGTGGCGGGCGAACACCGCGCGGAACACCCGCTTCTGGTCGGGGCGGGGCACGCCGAGCATCGGCATCGCGGTCTTCAGGTACCGCTGGGAGGCCGCCGCGCGGGTCGGATCGGCGAACGGGGCGAGCGACGCCCGGAGATCCGCGACCAGCGCGTCCGCGTCGACGGCGGTCATCGGGTCCGCCGCCACCGGCCCGGGGTCTCGCCGGTCCACCGGACGAACGCCCGGTGGAACGTGCTCGCGTCGGCGTAGTCGAGCAGCGCGGCGATCTCGTCGAGCCCGAGCGCCGGATCGCGCAGGTACACGCAGGCGAGCGCGCGACGGGTGTCCTCGAGCAGGTCGGTCCACGACTGGCCGAGCCCGTCCAGCCGCCGCTGCAGCGTCCGGGTCGACAGCCCGAGCGCGGCGGAGACCCGCACCAGGTCGGCGCGTCCGTGCGGGAGCCCGGCCTCGATCGCGGCGCGGACCTGGTCGATCCACGGTCCGACGCTCGGGAGCTCGGCCAGCAGCAGCTCGCTGTGCCGCTCCAACACCGGCCGCAGCGTGTCGTCGGGGTTCCGGGTCGGGGTGGCCCAGTCGGCGACGGTGAACCGGACCTCGTCCGCCGGCTGGTCGAACGCGACGTCCGGCCCGAACGCGCGGTGGTGCGGCGCGGGGTCGCGCGGAGGCGGGCGACGGAGGCGGACCGACGGCCGGACCGGGCGCGCCACCACCCGGTTGATCCGGTCGACCGCGGCGGAGAACGTGTAGTCCACGTACCGACCGGGCACCGGCCGCCCGTCGGCGAGGACGAACCCGAGCGTCGCTGCGGGGTGGGCGTCCGGGGCGAGGGCGAGGGTCAGCCGGGCCTCGTCGTTGACCATCCGGAACATCCGGACCAGCGCGGTCACCGCGTCGCCGAACGTCGCGACGTGGGCGCACAGGTGATCGATCACCCGGTACGCGCCGAACGGCAGCTCGAGCGCGGCCCACACCGCGAGCTCCGGCGCGTCGACCGCGGCGGCGGCCTCGTCCCACGCCGCCAACGCCGTCTCCGCCGGGATCCGGGCGTCCGGATCCGCGAGGGTGACCTCGGTCAGGTCGTGCCGCGCGAGCAGCGCGGCCCGCTCGGCCGGGGCGAGCCCGCGCCGGGTGGCGGCGTCGACCACCGCCCGGGTGCTGGTGACCTGGACCCGCGCCACCTCACCCTCCGACGGCGAGGGCGGCAGCGTGGCGCTCGAGGCACCGGTCGTACGCGGCCTCGTCGAACGCGACGTCGGGCTCGATCCACCGCTGGTCGACCCGGATCGCGCCGTCGACGAACCGGGCGTCGATCCGCCCGACCAGCCGGCCGCGGTGGAGGAGCGGGCACACGTACCAGCCCCACCGCCGGGTCGCCGCCGGCTTGTACACCTCCCACACGTAGTCGAACCCGAACACCCGCCGGACGAGGTCCCGGTCCCACAGCAGCGGGTCGAGCGGGCCGAGGATCCGCATCCGATCGTCTTCGTCCTCCAGGGGCCGGTCGAGGAACCCGGCGGGCGCGAGCCAGGTGCGACGGGTGCCGGGCAGCCCGACCTCCTCGACCTCGCCGGCGGCGATCATCGCGTCCGACAGGGCCACCCGCACGTCGGTGAGCTGGCCCCACACCGGGCCCTGGGCCCGCGGCATCCACCCGGCAGCCTCGACCCGCTCCCGCAGCGCCCACCGGTCGAACGGTTCGGTCGGCGGCGCGGCGGCCACGGCGGGGAGCGCGCGCTCGGGCACGTCGTACCGCTTGCCGGCCGCGGTCCGCCCGCACACCACCACGTCGCACCGGATCCACAGCAGCTCGAGCGCGAACGTCGACATCTTGCTCGTGCTCTTCCACCCGTGCCAGTCGAGCGGCTCGACCTTCCCGCGGTCCGACAGCTCGGACGGGGTCAGCGGCCCGCGGTCGCGGATTTCGGCCAGCACGTCGTCGACCACCGCGGGATCGAGCCGCTTCGCCCGCTCGGATCGCTGCCACCACCCGACCTCGCGCGCCCGGTCGCGGTACTGCGGGAACGCCGACGCCGGCAGCAGGCACCGCTCCTTCGCGAAGTGCTCGAACCCGTGCCCGGGCAGGACGGCGTCGTACACGTGGTCGCGGCTGATCCCGTCGAGCCGCGCCAGCGCCACCAGATCGGCGTTGGTGCCGATCGGATCGAGCGGATCGAGCTGGATGCACCGGAGGCGGTCGAGCAGCGAGCGGACCGCGGGCACCCCGGCCCCGTGCGGGCGGGCGAGCTGGTGGTGCGACACCAGGAACCGCCGGGCCTGGTCCGCCGACAGCGCGCGGGCGGTCACCCGGGGAACGCGTCGACCGCGAGCGCCTCCCCGAGGCGGCTGCGGATCCGGGCCTCGAGCTGGCGGACCCGCTCGCGGCTCACCCCGAGCTCCTCGGACAGCACCCCGAGCGTCACCGGGTCTTCGGAAGTGATCCGCGCCTCGAGGATCCGCCGGTCGCGCTCGCCGAGGCCGTGGGCGAACGCAGCGACCCCGGTGCGGACGGTCTCGAGCATCCGGCGGCGATCGACCTGGGTCTCGGGGTCGAGGGCGGTGGTGTCCGGCAGGATGTCGAGCCAGGCCCGGCCCCCGTCGGCGCCGGCGTCGTCGATCGACAGCTCGCGGGCCCCGAGCCGGCTGACCGCGATCACCTCGCCCTCGGTGGCGCCGAGCGCCCGGGCGAGCCGCGCGGGGGTGGCGGTCTCGCCGTCGAGCTCGAGCCGCTGCCGCTCGCGGGCCAGCTCCCAGAACAGCCGGCGCCCCTCGCGGGTGTTGGCCGAGCTGGCGAGGTGGTGGTTCTCCATCAGGTACCGCAGGACCATCGCCCGGACCCAGAACCGCGCGTAGGCCGAGAACGGCACGTTGCGGGACGGGTCGTACTTCTCGAGCGCGCGGAGCAGGCCGACGTTGCCCTCCTGCACGAGGTCGACGAGCTGGCCCATCCGGCTGTGGTATCGGAACGCGATCTTGACCACGATGTCGAGGTTCGACAGCACCAGGCGCTCGCCGGCGCCGGCGTCCCCGTCGCGGTAGGCGAGCGCGAGCCGCCGCTCCTCGTCGGCGTCGAGCCGGGGCTGGGAGCGGACGATCTTCAGGTACCGGGCCAGCTCGGGATCGGCGGCCCGCGACACGTGTTGGAGTTGGGTGGACAACGCGGTGGCCCCATATCTCGGACGCCTCGACGTGAGCACGGGACGACCGATCGTCCAGCGGCTACAACGCCGGTGGAGGACCGGATGCGGATCGACGAGTCGGCGCTGCCGGAGGGGTGGGAGGACGGCCTGGCGATCGAGCGCGATCGCGACGGCGCGATCTGCCGGATCGCGTCCGGCGACGGGGTCCACAGCCAGGTGCTCGAGCTCGGCGGCGGCGGGTTCGTGTACCGCGACGCGCGCGAGATCCGGTGGCCGAACCCGGACGGCGTCGACGCCGGCACCGATCCCGCGGTCCTGCTGCGGGAGCTCGTCGGCCGATTCGTGTCGGCCGGCCCGTCGAACGTCCCGACCTGCTCGTTCTGCGGCAAGAGCGCGCACGAGGTGTCGCGGCTGATCGCGGGCCCGAGCGTGTACATCTGCGACGAGTGCGTCACGCTGTGCAGCGAGATCCTCTCGACCTGATCACTTCAGCTGGCGCAGGAGCTCGTCGACCGACACCCCGCCGAGCGCAGCACCGGGCGCGGGCTCCGGCGCTGCGCCACCGAACGCGCGGAACAGGTCCGCCGGCTGCATCCCGAGCTGGGAGAACACCCCGTCGAGCTGCGCCGCCTGCTGCGGACCGACCATCCACGCGAGGGTCTGGCGCCCGCCGGGGTCGACCCCGAGGTCCTCGTCGCCGTGCGGCTCGCGCCACCACCGCGCCCCGAGCCCGACCGCGCCCTTCGCCCCGCCGGCCTCGAGCGCGCCGAGCCAGGCGTCCGGCGAGGTGGGCCTCCACGCGCGGGCCCGGAACGCGGCCGTCAGCGCCCGATCGAGCGCCGGCCGGCCCACCGCGCCCTCCAGCGCCCAGTACAGGCCGGGGGCCTTGCCGTACACCAGGCCCGCGTACTCGAGCGACGACCCGAACCCGCTCGTCGGCCGATCCGCGGCGCCGTCCCGCCCGCCGAGCAGCCGGAGCAGCCCGTAGTTCATCGACACGTACTTGCCGCGGACCTCGGCGGCCGACGCGGTCGACAGCCCGTCCGTCACCACCCGCCAGGCGAGGTACTGCGCCAGCGGCTCGTCGACGATCGGGTAGGTCCAGGCGTCGGCGCCGACCAGCCCCGGCGACCACTGGTGGGCGACCTCGTGCGCCACGACGAACGCGCGCTGCCGGGCGATCTCCTCGGCCGGCGACGGGCCGGACCCCTGGGCGCCGCCGAGCCCGCCGAGCCCGCCGAGGAGCGCCGCCATCGGTGACCCGCTCGCGCCGGGGTCGCGGTACAGGAACCCGCCGATCACCGCGAGCGAGCCGAACTCGACCCCGCCGGCCCCGCCGACGAGCGAGGCCTCGACGAGATCGAGCTCGGTGAACGGGTACCGGCCGTACCGCTCGAGCACCGTCAGCGACTTGACCCCGGCGGCGAGCACGTCCTGGCCGGCCACCGCGTCGCGGGACCGGGCGAACGACCGCACCCGGACCCCGCCGACCTGCTGCTCGCGGATCGACCAGTCGCGTGACGCCACGATCACGAGGTCACCGACGCCGGATCCCTCGGCGACCACGACCTGACCGCCGGCGACCGACGGGGCGGCGCGGTCGACCAGGTTCGTCACCACAGTGAGGCCGGTCGGGGTGACGATCCGGGCCGAGAACGTCGACGGGTTGTTCCACGCGAGGTCGCCGATCGGCCGGTCGGGCCGGAGCACCCGGCGGACGAACGCGCCGTCGACCACCGGCACGACCATCGGGAACGCGCTCGCCGCGATCACGATCCCGTCGCCGGACGCGAGCAGGCCGAAGTCGCCGCCGCCGCCGGCGCCGCCGAGCGAGGCGAGCTGCGACATCCCCTGGGCCAGCGGGTCGTTCACGTCGTCCGGGAGGGCCCGGAGCCCGCCGTGGAACGTGAACGACAGCGTCACCACCCCGTCTGCGGGCAGCGGCGGGTCGAACGTGACCGCGAGCTCGCTCGGGTGCCCGACGGCCCAGGTGGCCGCCTGGCCCGACATCACCTTCGCCTCGTCGATCGACAGCGCCGGCACCGTGGTCGCGTTCGGCGTCAGCACCAGCGGGAGCGTCGTCAGCGGCGCGCCGAGCGGGTTCGGCACCACCACCGTCGCGGTCCCGGCGAACCGCGACTCCACGTCGGACAGCGCCAGATCGAGGGTGTACCGGACGCCCGCCGGCGGGGCGGGCACGCCGTCCCGGATCAGCGGGCCGGCGAACGCAGGGAGCAGGGAGGCGAGCCACATCCCGCGAGTATACCCGCATCCGACGACGGGTTCGGGTGGCGAGGTGGGGATCGGGGAGCGGGTCGGCGTCCCGCCCGCCGTCATCGGCTCGGGTGGAGCGGTCGAGGTCGAGATCCGGGGCACTCCAGTGGTGGAGACCGGCTGACCCTGGGGGCTCTCCAGGGGTGGAGTGGTCCGGATCCGGTCGGATCCGCGAACTCCGGTCCCGACGACGTCGATCGGGCCGCGAGCTCGACGGCGAC
>JBEBJW010000066.1:0-12979 GCA_040079715.1 Myxococcota bacterium
CACGGGCTTCGACGGGGCCGCCGCAGCCGCAGCCGCAGCCGCAGCCGCCGAGGCCGCCTGGGCCGCAGCCTCGTCCTCGTCGCTCATCCAGTCGACGTCGCCGCCGAAGAAGTCCGCTGCGGCATCCTGGTCCTGCTTCTTTCCCGGCACGCTCGCTCCCCCACCCTCGCGCGGACGCGGAGATGTGGCATAGCACCCCGGCCGCCGATTCGCACGACGGACCGTCGCCGGCGCGATCACAGCCCGAGGGGCAAGGTCGCGAACAGCAGCTTGATGTCGTCGTCGGTGAAGTGGAACCCGGCGCCGACGTAGCCGGTGAAGTACCCGTACTTCGCGCCGAGCAGGACCTGCTCGGTCCCGGTCTCGAGCCACACGTGGTGCATCGGCTCGAGCCGCGCCCCGAGGCGGACGTTCGGCAGCCCCGCGTCCGCCACCACCGGGTACGGGCCGAACGTGAAGTCGAACACGTCGGCGTTGAGCTGCAGGCGATCCCGCAGCAGGTACCCGGTCATCCCGATCCCGCCGCCGCTCTCCTTGACCCCCAGCCGGAACCCGAGGTTCCACCACCGCTTCGCCATCTGGAACGTGAACCGGTAGTTCAGCTTCCGGGTCCACTCGGTCCACGCGACGTTCTGGTCCGGGTAGAAGTGCTCCTCGGCCTCGATCACGCCCTGCGGGTAGTCGTTGATCTCGAACACCCACCAGAAGTCTTCCTGGGGGTGGAGCTCCATCCCGAGCGTGTTCGACCCGGCGTAACCGAACTCGCCGCCGTCGCGGGCCGGGGCGATCGGGTTGCCGTAGAAGAACCGGTCGTCGTTCGGCTGGGTCCCGCCGTAGAACCGACCGAGGTAGTACACCTCGGCGTGCAACCCCGAGAACGACTCGACCACCTGGTTCGCGTTGTCGATGGTGTCGTTGATCGCGTCGATCGTCTGCCGATCGTTGACCAGCGCGCCGATCGTGCCCTGGCCGTCGTCGATCTTGCCGGTGATCGACTTCACGTCGGCGAGCGAGGCGTCGAGCTTGTCGGTCGCGTCCTTCAGCCGGGCGAGCTCCTCGTCCACGTCGACCGCCGCGTCCGCCGACATCCCCTCGAGGTTGTCGGTCAGGCGCCCGATCGCGAGCACGATCGCGGCGATCTCGGCCCGGTTGTCCTCGGCGATCCCGCGGAGCTCGGCCGACAGCGCGTCGACGTTCGCGAGGGTGGCCTCGGCGTGCCGCTGGTTCGCTTCGTCCTCGATCATCTCGCGCAGGACCGCGGTGATCGCCTTCACGTCGCCCGACACGTCCTCGACCTGGCGGGTGATCTCGTCGAGGTTGCCGGGCGGCTCGCCGAGCTCGAGCCGGCCGCCCTCGCCGACCGCGGTCTCGGCGTCGCCGAGGTCGAGCCCCACGTACCGGTCCCCGAGCATCCCGGACGACTTCAGCTGGGCGATCGTGTCGACCGGGACCGGGTACTGCGCGCGGATCCCGAGCTTCAGCACCGCCTGGTTGCCGTCGACCGCGATGTCCTCGATCGAGCCCACGTCGACGCCGGCGATCCGGACGGGCGTGCCGGCGTACAGGCCGTCGGCGGACGGGACCCGCACCGTCACGTGGTACGCCGCTTCGTCCGTGCGGAGTCCGTCCCAGAAGTACACGTACCCGAACCCGATCAGGCCGAGGCACGCGACGGTGAACAACCCGACCTTCAGCTCGGTGGTCCACGGGGTGGGCATCGTCCGTGACGTATCCCCTCCCCTGGTCGGCCCCCACGTCGGGCGCGGTCAGACCCGCATCGGACCGTCGAGCGATCCGGTGACGAACTGTTGGACCAGCGGATCGTCGATCTTCCGGAACGCGACCGGATCGCCCTCGTGCAGCACCTGCCCGTCGACCAGGAACGCGACCTTGTCTGCGATCCGGAACACCGCGGCCATGTCGTGCGAGATCACGAGCGAGGTGAGGCTCGGGTGGGCCTTCTGGGTGTCGAGGATCAGCTGGTCCATCGCCGACGCGAGCACGGGATCGAGGCCGGTGGTGGGCTCGTCGTACAGCAGGAACTCCGGATCGCGGACCAGGGCGCGCGCGAGCCCGACCCGCTTGCGCATCCCGCCGGACAGCTCACCGGGGAGCTTGTCGTCCGCCCCGGTCAGCCCGACGAGCGCGAGCAGCGCCTGCACCTTGTCGCGGATCTCGGCCGCCCGCAGCCGCTCGTGCTCGCGCAGCGGGAACGCGACGTTCTCGAACACCGACATCGAGTCGAACAGCGCCGCGTGCTGGAACACCACCCCGAACCGCTCGCGGACCTTCCGGAGCTGCCGGTCCGACATCGTGCCGAGATCGTCGTCGCCGACCCAGATCCGACCCTTGTCCGGCCGGAGCAGGCCCATCACGTGCTTGATCGTCACCGACTTGCCGGTGCCGGATCGGCCGATGATGAACGTGATCCGGCCGCGCGGCACGGTCAGGTTCAGGCCCCGGAGCACCTGGTTCGCCCCGAACGCCTTCCACACGTCTTCGTACCGGATCGCCGCCGGCTGCCCGGTGACCCGATCGTACACGGTCGCGTTCCCCGCCTCGCCGACCAGGCCGGCCGCGGCAGCGCCACCCGCTCTCCGGGCGGGGTCGGTCATATCGGCGACGGCAGCAGCAAGGCGATGAAGTAGTTCATCACGAGGATCGTCACGCTCGCCACGACCACCGCCGAGGTGGTGGCCCGCCCGACCCCGGCGGCGCCGCCCTCGGTGTAGAACCCCTTGTAGCAGGCGACCGTCCCGACGATCACCCCGAACACGATCGCCTTCGCGAGCCCGGCCCACACGTCGTCCCAGTCGACCCAGTCGCGCATCCGCACCAGATACTCCGGCGGCGACAGGTGCAGGACCCAGATCCCGACCACCCACGAGCCGAAGATCCCCATCGCGTCGAACACCGCGGTCAGCAGCGGGATCGCGATCGTCGCGGCGACGAGGCGCGGCTTGACCAGGTAGTTCATCGGGTCGACCGCCATCGCGTCGAGCGCGTCGATCTGCTCGGACACCCGCATCGACCCGAGCTCGGCCGCCATCGCCGATCCGGCCCGCCCGGCGACCAGCAGCCCGGTCAGCGTCGGCGCGAGCTCGCGGGTGATCGCGACGCCGACCGTGCCCCCGACCATCCCCTGGGCGCCGAAGTACGCGAACGCCTCGTAGCTCTCGTAGGTGAACACCGCGCCGGTGAACGCGCTCGCGAGCAGGATGATCGGCAGGGACTGGATCCCGATGAACTCGATCTGCTCGACGATCAGCCCGAACCGGAGCGGCGGGATCACGACGTTGGCGGTGCCGGCGGCGAAGATCCGCACCGCCCGGCCCAGATCCTCGATCGGGGCGAGCACGAACCGACCGACGCCCTCGAACGCCCGTCGGATCACGCGTCACAACCGGAACTGTACGCCACCCGTCACCCCGACCGTGATCCCGGACGTGAGCCCGAGCGGATCGACCGCGTGGGGCCACGCGCCCTGGTCGGTATATTGCCGCGGCTCGGACAGCGCGCCGAAGTGGCGGATGTACATGCCCTCGGCGAACAGCCCGACGATCGGCCCCGGATCGATCATCATCCCGCCGCCGCCGACCCACCCCGGCATCACGCCGCCGCCCGGCGCGGGGTACGCGCGGCCCGCCGGCTGATCGATGTGGTACCCGTCGAAGATCCGGAGATCCGCGCCGGTGAACAGGAACGGCTTCACCGGCCCGAGCGGCACGAGGTACGCCCGCACCCGCGGCTGCAGGTACAGCTGGACCGCCTGGATGTCCTTCGCGTCGAACACCTGCTCTTCGATCAGCGCGCCGTCGGCGTCGATCCACTCGATCCCGGTGGTGAGCGTGCGGTGACCGTACTGGAGGCCGCCGAGCACCCCGATGTCGACCATCGTGGCGGGCGCGTACCCGACGTACAGGTCGCCCCGGACCCGCCGGTTGGGAACCGGACCTTCCTGGTACCAGGCGTTGGTCTGGGTGTCGCTCTGGAGCTCGATCCGGACGTCGGCGTCGCGATCGACGTCCCCGAGGCCGACCCCGGCGCGGATCTCGAACGTGACCCGGCCGGCGTGCGGCATGGTCCGGTACACCCAGTCCCGGGGATCGAGGCCGGCCTTCCGGAACGCGCCCTCCGACCCCACGAGGTGCCGACGCATCACGCCGGTCTGGCCGAGGATCTCGTCGAGGTCACCGGTGTGGGGCGTCGACCCGTCGTACCGGTGGAACGGCTTCGGCGCGGCGACCGGCGGCTCCCCGGTGACCGACGGCGCGGGCGCCGGGAGCGCGGCTCCGGGGGCCTGGCTCGACACCACCGGTGCCGGGGTCGCGGACGCGGCGGGCTGGCCGGCGATCAGGCGGGCGGCGGCGAGCAGCACGTCGTCCGGACTCGGTCCGAGCCGCGCGAGCAGCGTCTGGGTGGCCTTCGACACGTCGGCGGCGAAGATGTGCTCGTTGCCGGGGGCGATCGGCACGTACAGCGAGTCGACGGGGTTGCTCTGGCCGACCTCGTACAGGTACACATTGCCGACGAGGGTGCCGGCGCCGACCCGCTCGACCTTCCCGACGATCGCGACCCGGCTCGGGAGCTGCGGGAGGAGATCGCCGGGGCACTCGGGGCGGTTCGCGCAGGCGGCGAGCTTGTCGGCGCCGAGGATCGGGGCGACGACGTCGTTCGTCAGCACCACGTCGCCGTCCTTCAGGAGCTGGTCGACGACCATCCCCTGGAGCATCACGGCGATCGCGAACTCCTCGCCGGTAGCCGGCGTGAAGTCCGGGACGAACACTGGTTCTGCGGCGTGGGACACCGCGGCGACGAGCCACCCGACCATGAACATGGGGCGATCGATACCACGGGCGGCGGGCGCGGGCGACGGCGACCCGCTTTGACGCCCCCGGGTCGGTGCGATAGTCGAAACCCGCGGTGCCGGGATAGCTCAGTGGTAGAGCAGCTGATTCGTAATCAGCAGGTCACGAGTTCAACTCTCGTTCTCGGCTCGCTCCTCTCCCCCTCGCAGGTGCGCACCCGAGCGCCCCGGGCGGAGAAACGACGAAGCGGTCCCGAACCCGGTGACCACCAGCTCGTCGCGGGCCCGTGACGCGGCCACGTACAGCAGGCACCGCTGAGCTCGGTCCCAGACCTCCCGCTCGTCGGTGCTGAGCTCGTAGTAGGCCGGGGCCCGCATCGGCATCAGGCCGTCCTGGATCCCGGTCAGCACCACCCGCGGGAACTCCAGGCCCTTCAGCCGGTGGAACGTGGCCAGTCGGACGCCGGTACCTTGATCCGACGCGTCCGCCCGGATCGCCGTCACCGCCACGCCCTGCCCCACGAGCCACTCATGGAGCTGTTCGACCCCTCGGTTGGTCGGGGCGGCGACGCAGATCGCCTCCGGCGCCACCTCGCCGAGCCACCGCTCCAACAGCTTTTGGACGTAGGTCCGCTCCTCGCCGGCGGTGCGGAGCAGGCGCACCTCCGGCGCAGTGCCGATCCGGACCGAGTGGTAGCCCTTGAGGTTGGCCCCCTCCCCGTCGAGGTCGTCGAACCGCTGACCGACCAGCGCGGCGACCGCGAAGGCCCGGACCTCGGCCGTCGTGCGGTAGTTCACCCGCAGGCGACGCGACCGGCCGACGATCTCGATCCCACACCGCGACATCCGCACCGGGTACCCGTAGATCCGCTGGTGGGCATCGCCGACGAAGAACAGGTCGTTGTCCCGGGGGGCGATCAGGCTCCGGACGAACCGCAGCTCCGGGATCCCGAAGTCCTGGGTCTCGTCGATCAAGGCGGCCACGTAGGACCGCGGGATCCGCTCCGCGTCGAGCCCTTCGCGCAACCCCAGGAACGGGTCCAGCGGGTCGGCCACCTGCTGCCCGTCGAGCGCGGACCGGAACGCGGCGAGCACCTTCCACACCACCCGGCGCTTCCCGCGGTCGAGCGTCACGGTGCGGCCCTCCCGGCGGACCCGCAGGTAGCTGGTCTCGTCGACCAGCCCCTCGGCCTGCACCACCTGGACCCACTCCGCCTTGTAGAACGAGTCGGACAGGCCGAGGGTCTCCTCGGTCAGCGCCCGCTCCCACGCCCGCTTGCGTTGGTCGTCGGTCGCGACGCTCCGACCGGTCCCATGATCGGTCCACATCCGTTGGGCCAGCGCGTGGAGGTTGACGATGTCGACCCGGGCGAAGTCCTCCGGCGCCAGCAGCTCGGAGAGCTGGTGCTGGAGGTCCGCCGCGAGGTTCCGGGTGTAGGTGGTGACCAGCAGGCGATCGGTGGGCTCCACGAACACCCGCGTGGCCAGGTGGTTGACCCGGTGGAGCAGCGCGACGGTCTTGCCCGTCCCCGCGCCGCCGAGCACCTGGATCGGCCCCTTGGCCCGCATCCGGACGAGCTTCCGCTGGTCCGGGTGGAGGTACAGCCGCCAGGCCTTCACGCTGCCGCGCAACACCGCGTCGAGGTCGTCGGGGCCCTCGACCAGGAGGAACGAGCGCTTGGACTCCGGGTGCTGGACCGCGGCGGCGAAGTCCTCGGTGTCGACGGTCGGGGCCTCGGCCTTGGCCCGATCGAGCAGGTCGAGCGTCTTCTCCAGGTCCTCGCCGCTCGCCAGCAGGTACAGCGCGTCGGACGACTCCGGCGGCAGGTGGGGCGACAGGTGGTCCAGGTCCGCCTCGGTGGCGAGGGCGCGGACCGCCGGAAGCAGGGCCGCCGGCAGCCCCACCCGGACCAGGTCCGCATCGGTCACCGACCCGAACAGCCCACCGGCCCCGACCGCCGCGGCCTCGGCCTCGGGGACGTCGAACACCTGGAGCGTGCCGATCGCGGCGTTGACCTGGAACTGCTTGCCCGCGGCCCACGCCCGCTCCTCGGCCTCGGTCCCGACGTGGACCACCAGCACCACGTCGGCCCGGGGCGGCGCGATCACCGTGACCACCAGCTCGCCCACCCGCACGAACCGCAGCTTGTCGTCGCTCATCCCGTCGGGCTGGACCATCGGCCAGTCGGCGTGGATCGGCTCCTCGCGGAACCGCTGGAGGAACGCGGCGACCCGGGACTGCTGGTCCTCGGTGAGCCGCTGGAACGCGGCCTCGATCCCGTGGTGGGTCGCGACCTGCGGCATCTCGAGCAGCCGGAGGACGGCCTCGAGCTCGGACTCCTTGCGGGTGCGCTCCTTGCGCTCGGCCTCCAGCTCGGCCCGGATGAGCGCGGTGTCGGCGCGGCGGTCCGGGGCGGTGGGCTTCACGAACGCGCCCGGCGCCGGGGGCTTCCGCGCCGTGTAGTCGGTCCAGTACCACCGGGCGAGGCGCGCAGCGGCCTTGAGCATCCGCATCGCGTCAGCGTGACCGGCGTCGCCGTACAGGTGCACCGCGCCGTTCCCGACCTTGCGCAAGGTGTGGAGGTCGTCCAGGAGCTCCCGGTCGATCGCGGTCGACTGGTGCAGCCGGCGGAGCCGCTCGATCTGGGGCTCCTCCCAGGTCGCGAGCCGGTGGCGCTCCAGGAGCTCGACCGCGAGCTGCTCGCCGAACCGCCGGAGGTGCCCCATCGCCGAGCGCGGGTCCTCGACGAACGCGGCCTCCGCCAGGCGCCCGGTGGCAGCGAGGTCGGGGGCCGGAGCCTCGAGGCAGGCGAAGTTCGACGCGGTCATCTCGACCTCGGCGCGGCGAGCGCGCGGACCAGCTCGTTGGGGTCGACCGGCAACAGCACCACGGTCCAGCCGCCTTCAGCCGCCCGGGTCAGGTCGTCGGGCTCCAGATCGGACCGGCGCCCCACCGCGACCTTCACCGCCGACCAGGTCAGCTCGGCCGGCGCTCCGCCCGGGAGCTCGACCGGATCCAGGTCCGGCAGCGTCCCGGACCCGCTGACCGCCCGAACCAGGGCCCGGACCTCGTCGTCCAGGCACCGCGACAGCACCTGCTCGAGCTCCGGCGAGCCGTAGCCGGGCGGAGCGGGAGCGGCGGCGAACAGCCCCAGCGCGTCGAGCACCTCGAGGCCACCCTCCTCCGACAGCGCGTCCCCGAGCCCCTCGGTGGTGAACACCTCGATCTCCGGGAGCAGGAGCCCGAGGTTCAGCCCCTGCAGGAACCGGCGCCAGGTGTCGACGTAGTCCGGGGCGGACCGGCGCTCCTGCTCGTCGGCCAGGCGCAGGACCACCTGGACCCCGGCGGGATCGAGCTGGACGATGTCTGTTCCACGGGCCGTCACCAGCGCGGCGCAGTCGCCGTCCAGTGCCACCCGACCCCAGACCTCGGTCGGTCGCGGCCCGCCCCGCAGCCCGAGCAACGGCATCGGTGACAGCGCGGTCGCGGACCGCAGGTGATCGGTGGCGCTCAGCAGCGCGTGCCCGTCGAGGAGCTGCCCGGCCTGGGCGGCGCCCGCCAGACCCGCGCAGGCCAGCGCCGCGACGCCGTCCCGCCAGTGGGCTCCGGGGTGCTCCAGGTACCCGCACAACAGATCGAGCGGGGCGAGCTCGTGCAGGCGGGCCAGCAGCGGGCGGAAGTCGACCGGGACCTTGGCCGCGGCTCGATCGTAGACCTTGGACCACACCGCGGCCGAGACCGAGGCCAGCGCCGACGGTGCCGTCGTCGGCGCCACCTGGTCGTCGAGGTCGTGCCAGGTGAGCGAGAACACCCGGTGCCCAAGGCGCGACGCCACCGCCACCCGCTTGCGGGCGTCGTCCACCAGCCGGCCGCGCGGCTTGGTGGGCAGCGCGTGGTACGCGAACCCGTCGCACTCCACCACCACCCGCTCGTCCAGCGCAGGGCCCTGGATCCCGGTGAACACGAAGTCGGCGCGCATCGGCTCGCCCGCCTCGACGGTCAGGTCCACCTGCTGGTCCAGCCGCCACACCGACGGGCCGGCGCGGAGCTCCCACCAGTCGCTCCGCTCCTGGAACCGGTCGCCGTATCGGTGGCCGAGCACGTCGAGAAACCTCTGCTCCAGCTCGGACTCGACTACGGTGTTGGCGCTGGTGGACGACAGGCCTCCCGGCATCGCCTGGGCGGTGTCCCGGGCGCGCAGCACGTCGTCGAGCATCCGCTCGGCGAGCTGGCTCGACAGGAGCGGCAACCAGCGCTGGGACCGGTGGGCGAACAGGCAGAGGTAGCAGCCGTCGCGGCCCCGGGCCCGACACGGGCAGTCCCGCAGGCCGACCAGCGTGTCCTGGAGCAGGGCGAACACCTCACGCCGGCGGCGGAAGTCCCGCAGGTAGCCGGTGCCGCCCGGGACCGTGTCGAACAGGACCAGGAAGTGCTTGCGGACCTGGCGGTTGGTCGGCTCGGGTTCGGTCATCGTGGTGACCTGGAGGTGGATCGGTCGACCGCGGAACCGCCGCCGGAGCCCGAAGTCGATCGCGGCCTGGAACGACCGGAGCTGCCGCTCCACCTGGACCTGGGAGAACGGGAGCAGGAACCGGATCCCCTCCGACGCGACCTCCCGGAACAGGTACAGCGGGATCCGCGGCTTGGTGTCGCCGGCCCGCTGGGGACAGAACGGGGTGTGCTGGTCCCGCTGGGTCGCGGAGGGGGTCGCAGGGTTGCCCCGCGGGTCCACCACCCCGCCACAATCCCGGCAGGTCGCGAAGCCCTCGGCCGAAGCCGCTTCCCCGGCGATCTCGACCTTGGGCGCGTTGCCGAGCGCCGCCCGCAGCCCGAGGTTCAGCTCGGTCATCGTGACCCGCTTGAGGTACTCGAACCCGAACCCGAGCTGGGGCAGCAGGACCGCCTCCCCGTCGAGGTCTTCCGGCCGGAGCTCGAACACCTGGTGGACGTGGTACGACTCGCGGGTCCGCTCCTCCGTGTCGTCCACGGTCGCGCTGCGCAGCCGGTCCGCGACCGACCGGACCACGGTGAGCGGCAGCAGGCTCCGGATCTGGCCCTTGTCGACCCAGCTCGGGTCGCCGCACCGGGGACACGCGCCGCCCGCCGGCACCCGGGCCGGATCCACCGCCCGCTCCGTGTGGTGGCAGGTGGGGCAGAACCGCCAGTGCTGGACCCGGGCCGCCTTGGGCCCGAGCTCGAGCTGGCGGATCTGGACCTTGTGCCCCTCGGCGTAGAACGTGTTGAACGGCGCGAGCTCCCGCAGCGCGTTCGAGGCGGGCCGGACGTACTCCCGCTTCTCGTACTTCCGCTTGCCGTCGTCGTCCTTGTCGTCCTTGCCGCCGAGCATCGAGTGGAGGTGGACCCCGGCCTCGGGGAACGCGTAGTTCGGCAGGAGGGAGGCGTCGGCGAGCACATTGAGCGGGTACTTGTTGCGGAGATCCTCGATCAGCGAGGTCAGCATCATCCGGTACCGCTTGAGGTCGGCGATCTCCTGGGGCGCGTTGCCGACCTTGGTGGGGTCCTCCTCGAGGGCCTTGATCCGCTTCAGGGCCTTGTCCCGCTCGTCCTGGTAGCCCTTGATCTGGTCGCCGACCGCGTCGAACGCCCCGACCAGGTGGGTGGCGAGGTGCTGGTCGGACCGGACCCAGGCGCTCAGCTGGTCCCGAGACTCCTCGCCGATCCGGTCGGCGAACCGGTCGAGGAAGGTCGCCAGCAGCGACTCGCGGTGGGTGGTCAGGTACCGCAGGATCCGGCCCAGGAACTGCTCCCGGCCAGCGTCGGAGAGGACCAGGCTGGCCTTTCGGGGGACCGGGCCGGCGCCGTCGTCGTGCTGGGCCCACCGGTCGAGGCACCAGGCGGTGAGCTGTCGCTGGAGCATCGCGACCGCGCCGAGGAACACCCCGGGCGGGGTGATGACCCCGGCGAGCATCTCGGTGGGCTCAGCGTGGAAGTACAGGTCGTGCGGGCTGGTGTTGGCCATCACGAACACCAGCGCGTTGCCGGTCTTGCGACCCGCGCGGCCGACCCGCTGGAGGTAGTTCGCGGCGCTCGGCGGCACACTGCACAGGAGCGCGGCCGACAGGTCGCCGATGTCCACCCCCATCTCCAGCGTGGGGGTGGCGACGAGCAGGTTCGGGGCCTGGGGGTCGGTCGCGGTGGAGCCGGCCAGGAACCGGCGCTCGAGGGTGGTGCGGGTGTCGCGGTCCAGCAGCCCGGTGTGCTCGCCGGCGAACACCCGCGACAGGATCCCCCGGTTGTAGACCCGGGCGTAGTAGCCCGGGGTGGTCGGGACGCGGTGCAGGAGGTCGTCGGACCGGTAGGACCAGGACGGCTTGCCGTCGGCCTGGTCGGCGGCCGCGCGCGGGAGGTGGTCGATCCGTCCGTGGGCGCCGCTGCGGACGGTGCCGACGTCGGCGGTCAGCAGGACCGCGGTCGGGTCGATCCCCCACAGGTCCCCGCCGCTCGGGTGGCGCAGCGCCTTCAGCACCCCGGCCTCGGTCAGCGCGTCCAGCGCCCGGCGGTAGACCCGACCGAGCGCGTCCGGGCTGGGGCTCGGCCAGCGCAGGCACCGGCGCATCCAGTCCCCGAACCAGCCGAGGTGGGCCCGGGGCCCGAACGGGGACGGGAACACGTCGCCCCGGCCGGAGGACGACACGAACCGGATCCGCTTGGACTGCGGTCCCTCCGGGGTCATGTGCGGGTTCTTCTGCTTGTTCAACAGGAACCGGTTGCCGTCATCCTTGGCGTAGGCGTCGAGGAACGGGTGGTGGACCGCGCCCATGTGGCGCATCCGGTGGACCAGGCCGACCAGGAAGTGGCTCGGCTCGCCGCGCGGGTCGGCCTCGCCCTGCTCCCGCCACCAGGACCCGAACGCGTCCGCGGCGCGGTCGAACCGCTCGGGGTCGAGGGCGGCGGTGGCGGCGGCGGAGCGCTCCAGGCTCCGGCCGATCCCGGCGGCGAGCCCGAGCTCGCGGGTGAACTCCCAGCCGAGGCGCGCGCGCAGGATGTCGAACAGGCGGTCGTGGGTCCCCTTCCCCTTGCGCTCGACCCAGGCCTCGTACTCGGGGAGCTCGCGCAGATCGGGCGGGAGGAACGAGGCCACGTACGGGAGCTCGCCCACCCGGGGCCGCCAATGGTCCTCGAACGCCTGGGCGGCCTCGGCGAGGACCAGCGGCTGGCGGGCGACGATCACCGCCTGGAGTGCCGTCCGGAGGTGGATCCGGAACGTCCGGCCGCCGAAGAACCCGGCCCGGTGGGCGGCGTCCTGGACCGAGTCGGTGAACGCGAGCAGCTTCTTGTCGGTGTTGTACGGGCTCTGGAACAGGTGGGTGACCACCACGCTGGTGAGGCTCGCCGCGCGGGCGCCGACGATCCGGAGCGCGTCGTCGTTGCCGCAGGCGGGGCACCGACCCGCGAAGCGCGGCACCTGGCTCTGGCCGGTGCGCATCGTGTCCTCGAGGACCACCGGGCAGCCGTAGGCGTGACCGTCGTCATCGGTGAACGCGGCGCTGGACAGCGAGCCGTCGACCGGGTTCAGCCACCACACGAGCTGGCCCTCGCGCAGCTTCGGGTCGACCGGGCGGGGCCAGACGAACCGGGCGTCGCGGTGGGCGTGGAGCCATGCCTCGCCGACGGCCGGGGCCGCGAACCCGAGGCGGCCGCGCTGGACGTCCTGGACGGTCTGGACCGCGGCGAACCCGACGATGCCGCACTCGCGGCAGTGCGCCTGGGGCGCGTGGATCTGGTTCGGCCGGAGCAGGTTGCCCGGGAGATCGGTGTGCCAGGCGAACGCGGGGGGCTGGTCGCCGGCGCCGAGCGGGTCCGGGAGCGCGCGCAGGAGGCGGGTGAGCTCGCGGCTCCAGAGCTGGGCCTGGACCGTGACCAGCGGGGCGGTGGACGGGCCGACGGCGCGGCGGGCGTGGCTCAACAGGGCGAGGAGGCTGTCGAGCAGGCGGTCGCGCTGGTCCGCGGGGCGCTCGGCCCACGCGGGGACCTGGCGGGCGAGCTCGTCGTCGATCTGGCGCAGGGTGCGCGGGGCGGCGGAGGCGATCGCCAGCAACCGCTCGACCAGGGGGTGGGCCCGGAGCGCGTCGCCGAGGGGGACCTCTTCCGCGACGGTGTGGGTCCACAGGAGCTGCTGGGCCTGGAGCCAGGCGTCCGGGTCGGTCGGC
>JBEBJW010000067.1:0-12914 GCA_040079715.1 Myxococcota bacterium
CGTCCGGGTCGGATCCGACGTCGAGTTCGCACGCCGGAAGCGGGCCCAGACGGCAACTTCGCTCCGCTCCCAACGGGGGAACGGGTGGGGGTGGGGCCCGCCGAAGCCCAGGGTCCCGCCGCACCGTTCGCACCGGAAGTCCCGCGGCAGCTCCGACCGAACGTTGCCGGAAGGGTGGAGCGGAGCCCCGGACGACTACAGGCGGGACAACGTCGACCACTCGGTGTGGACCGCGGTGTCCGGGTCCGACCGCAGGCGGTAGGTGTGCGCACCGAACCAGTCCCGCTGCGCCTGGATCATCGCCGCTGCCCCCCGATCGGTCCGGATCGCGTCGACCCACGCCAGCGACGCCGACAGCGCCGGCACCGGGATCCCGGCCGATACCGCCGCCGCCACCACCCGCCGCCACGACGGCAACGCCGCCCGCAGCTCGTCGGCGAACGACGGGTCGAGCACCAGCAGCGGCAGCTGCGGATCCCGGGTGAACGCCTGACGGACCCGGCCGAGGAACGCCGCCCGGATGATGCACCCTGCGGTCCAGATCCGGGCGACCTCGCCGAGGTCGATCCCGTAGCCGCGCTCGTCCGAAGCGGTGCGGAGCAGCTCGAACCCCTGGGCGTAGCTCGCGAGCTTCGCCGCGTACAGCGCGTGCTCGAGGTCGTCGACCGTGACCCCGGACATCGCCGATGACCCACCGCCGAACGCGTCGCGCGCCGCGGCCCGGGTCGCTCGCTTCGACGAGATCGCCCGCGCGTCCACCGCGCTGGTGATCGTCGGGAGCGGCACGCCCTGCTCGATCGCCTGGACGCTGGTCCACCGGCCGGTGCCCTTCTGGCCTGCTTCGTCCAGGATCTGCTCGACCAGCGGCCCGGGACCGTTCGGGTCCTTGGCCGCGACGATCCCCGCGGTGATCTCGATCAGGAACGACTCGAGGCGACCGGCGTTCCACCGCTCGAACACCTCGCGCTGCGCTGGGGCGGCCAGCCCGAGGCCGTCCCGCAGGACCGTCCACACCTCCGACACGAGCTGCATGTCACCGTACTCGATGCCGTTGTGGACCATCTTGGTGTAGTGCCCGGCGCCGCCCCG
Source organism: Myxococcota bacterium (assembly GCA_040079715.1). Classification (GTDB taxonomy): domain Bacteria; phylum Myxococcota_A; class UBA796; order UBA796; genus JACKER01. The sequence continues at coordinate 1,090 of JBEBJW010000067.1, forward strand.
CCCGCACCACGCGACGGTCGGCCCGCCGTCGCCTTCGGCCGCGATCTTCTCGAGCAGCGGGCGGAGGATCGTCCACCCGCGCGCGTCGCCGCCCGGCATCAGCGACGGGCCGTGCAGCGCGCCCTCCTCGCCGCCGGACACCCCCATCCCGACGTACACGAGGTCGTGGGCCGCGGCCGCCACCGCGCGTCGCTCGGTGTCTGCGAAGTGGCTGTTTCCACCGTCGACGATCACGTCGCCCGGATCGAGGTGACCGCCGAGGCCGCCGATCACCGCGTCGACCGGGTTGCCGGCCGTGACCATGATCACGGCGATCCGGGGCCGCTTGAGGGCCGCCGCGAACGCTTCGAGGTCCGCGCACCGGACGAATCCGTCCGCGCCGTGATCGCGGAGCAGGGCGTCGGTCAGCTCCGGCGATCGGTTGTGGACCGCCACCGTCAGTCCGCGGGACCGGAAGTTCCGCGCGAGGTTCGCGCCCATCACCCCGAGCCCGATGACCCCCACGTCCGCTTCGCCGCCCATCCCGACCTCCCGCGCACCCCTAACCTCCGGCGCAGCTCACCGCGCGGCCACCGCCCGATCGGCCGAGTTCGGGTCGCCGCCGGCTCAGGCGGTGGAGCCGATGGTCATCCCGCGGGCCCCGAGCTCCCGGACGAACGCGTCTCCGTACCCCGCGAACCCTGGGACGTCCGAGGTGGCGTCCCCGAGCAGCACCACCTTGCGGACGCTGGCAGGGTCGCCGAACGCGTCCGCGAGATCGCGCACGGTGTTCGCGACGCAGTGGCTGCGGGCTTCGCCAGCGACCACGATCCGATCCGCGGCGTCGAGCGCTGCGACCAGGCCCGTCGCGACCGCGGTGCCCGGGTCGGTCGGGTCCGGGACCTCGGCCCGGATCGCCGAGAAGTGCTCGGTCCATCGGTTGGTCCCCTTCGTGACGAACCCCGCCGACCGACCCGTGGCGCGCTCCCACCGGTGGATCGCCGCGGAGAGCGCTGGCCACACCGTCGCGCCGGGATCGCCGATCAGGCAGTGTTCGGGCCACACCACGTGCGGGTACCGCCCGGTCGCCGCCAGGGCGCGGAGGTACCCGAGCGACCGCTCGCGGGCCGCGGCATCGGTCGGGGTCCAGGTCCCGCGCTCCACGTCGCCCACGGTGATCACGGTGAACGGGGCAGGGGATGCGCCCCCTGGATCGCGCCACCACCCGGGGTGGGAGATGTCGAGGACGTGGTGGGCGTCGAGGGTCACGGTGATCGCGTCGATCTCGGTCCGATGGGCGTCGAGCCACGCGGCGAGCCGGTCCATGTCGGCGTCGGCGCCCGGCACCGACAGCGCGCCGGTCGGCGACACGAAGTCCAGTTGGGGATCGATCACCAGGAGGTGGGTCACGTGGCGCTCCCGAGGGCCGCGGCGCGGGCGGCGGTGCACCGCGCGACCAGCGTCCGGGTCTCTGCCGACAGGGTGACCGGCCCGCCCGTCCACCGCCGGACCACGTCGGGCGTGATCGGCGGCGCGTCGCCTCCGGTCAGCCGCTCGGCGTCGGGGACGAGCTCGCCGTCCTGCGCGACGATCCCGACCGGACCTGCTTCGCCGAACGAAGGCGGGCGCCAGAGGACCGGGCGACCCGGTAGGGACGACTTGCCGCCGTTCGGCTCGTCGCCGAACTTCATCGTGGCGCGCCCCCCGGAGTCGGAGATCTTGTACACCGCCGACACGTCGTCGCGGCGGAATGTCGGCCACGGCGGGCTCACCAGATACCCGCCGTACCCGTACGCCTGCCGATCAGCCGGCCAGCCCGCCTCGACCCGGAGCGCCTCGAACCGCCGGGTGAGCGCCTCGTTCCAGCCGGACTCGAGCCCGAGGATCGGGGTGAGCCCCCGCGCGCGACACCGGGTCACGGCGAGGGTCCAGTGGGCTTCGATGTCGTGCTCGCTGTCGAACCGGATGCCGGCGCTACGGTCCGGCGCGTCGGCGATCGCGTCGAGCGCGGCCGGGATCCCGCTGCGGGCCGTGTCGAAGGTGTCCGGGAGGTAGAACACGAACCCCGGGTACCGGTCGCGCATCGCGGTGAACGCCGCGGCGTCGGTGCCGTGACGCTGGACGTGTTCGTGGCCCATCGTACCGACGGGCACCATCCCGAGGGCGCGCGCGAGGCCGACATTCGATGTCCGACGGATCCCGGCGTCCCGGATCGCCGCGAGCGCCACCGCGTGTTGCTCGGCGCACGACACGGCGCGCATGCCGACCTCGAACAACCGGTCCCCGTCGCCGACCACGGCGACCAGCGCCTCGGCACGTGCCAGCACGGCGTCGTGGTAGCGGTCTGGCTCGACGGTGACCGTCGGCGCCCGGCCTCCGACCGCGTCGACGGTGGCGAGGATCAGCTCCCGCTCGCGGTCGCAGGTCGCGGTCAGCGCCGACGGCAACGTCCCGAGCGCGGCGGCGGTGGCCACCTGGATCCGGAACGACAGCTGGAGGGCCAACGGCTCGAGCCACGACGCGAGGGCGCTCGGCCCGGTGACGGAGAACACGGGTTCGCGGGCGAAGAACCATGCCCCCTGCGGGATCGCGTCCACCCGGACGGCGTCGCGTCGGAGGATCGCGGCCCGGTACCCGCCGCCCTGGAGGTACCCGTGCCGATCGAGGTACGCCCAGTCTTCGTCGGTCGGCACGGGGAGGGCCTCTCGGACGAAGCGGGCGACGTCGAGCGGCACCAGCTGCCACCCGCCCTTTCGGTGGGTGTAGTGGAAGGTCTCGCGTCGGAGCGGGAAGCCCGCCTCGGCCATCGAGAACTTGTAGCCGTCGGTCTCGAGCAGGGACGGGGGCACGACCACGCTCCGGGTCGGAGCCTAACCGGTCGTGGCGGGCCGGAGTTCGGCGGGCAGTCCGAGCACCATCCATCCCCGAGCAGACCGGTGTTCGGTTGAAGCAGAATGTCGACCAGGACAGCGTTTCTGCGCCAACCGAACACGGCGCCGAGCCCAGCTGACCGGATCCCGCGACCGGTGTTCGGTCGAAGCAGAATGTTGACCAGGACTGCGTTTCTGCGCCAACCGAACACGACGCCGAGCTGTCTCCGTCGAGGCGGGGACGCCGGACCCAGCCGGTGGTCGAGCGGTCTCGCGTCTCGGTGCTCGACCTCCACGCGCCTCCGGTGTCACCCAGGGCGGGCCTTCTCCGCGTGGCGGGCTTGGGCCTCGTCGATCGAGTGCGACGAGCGTAGGTCCTTCGCGTGCTTGGCCATCTCGGACAGCGCCTCGTAGAACCGGCGGAGCGTGTGGAGCTCCTGCTCCGACAGGTCCTCGACGTCGACGAGTCGGTTGCTGGCGGACCTCGACGACGCGATCAGCTCGTTCAGCTTCAGGTGGATCGCCAGCGAGTCCTTGTTCTGGCTCCGTTGGATCAAGAACACCATCAGGAACGTCACGATCGTGGTGCCGGTGTTGATCGTGAGCTGCCAGGTGTCCGAGAACCCGACCAGCGGCCCGAGGGCGCCCCACACCAGCACCACTCCGAACGCTCCGCCGGACGCCCAGCTCGATCCGGCGAACCGGGTGACCTTCGTGGCGAACGACTCGAACCACGCCCCGATCCGCGCGCGCATTCCGCCTCCGATCACCCCGTATCGCTCCCGGTCCGACCGGTCGGAGGTTCGGGTCAGGGGATCCCGTGGGCAGCGAGCCACGCGAACGCCATCACCGGGAGCTGCGTGTGGCTCGAGGCGGTGGTCGGGAACACGCTCGCGTCGAGCACCCACAGGTTGTCGACCCCGTGGACCCGGAGATCCGGACCGACCACCGACGTCGCCGGGTCCGGCCCCATCCGGCAGGTCCCCTGCGGGTGGGCGCTGACGATCGGGGTCGACGCCGACCGGATCTTCAGCCCATCGAGTGCTGCGAGCTCCCGCTCCGACCGGATCGGCCCGAGCTCGGGGAACGGCGCCACCACCTGCTCGGCGCCCGCCGCCAGCCAACACCGGACCGCGGTCCGGATCGCGGCCTTCAGCCGGCCCTCGACCTCTCGCGTCAACGCGTACCGGATCGACGGGCGGCCCGTCCGGCCCACCCGCACGCTGCCCACCGGGCGGTCCGGCACCAGGCACAGGTTCGACGCCACCGACCGGTACCGGGCCATGAACGCGTGCAGGTCGACGGTCGACAGCGCAGTGCTGGCCGCCGCCATCCCCGGGGTGGCGGACACCGCCTCGAGCCGGTAGCCGCCGAGCCCGTCCGCCTCGGTCGCGGTCTCGAGGTCGACGAACCCGGCCTGCGGGATCCCGCGCCACGACACCACCTCGTCCCGGAACACCGCCGCGACCGGTGCCTGCGGCTGGAGCGACAGGTTGCGGCCGGCGGCCGATCCGCCGAGCCGGCTGGTCTGCAACAGGGCCGGGCTGTGGATCGCGCCGCAGGCGACCACGAACCGGTCGGCCTCGACCCGGAACGGACCGAGGAGGGCGCCGGTGGCTGGGTCCGTCAGCGCGCCGACCGCGGCGATCACCCGACGGCCGTCGTGCTCGAGGTGGTGGACCTTGGCCTCGGCCTGGACCAACACCGCGCCGGTCTTCAGCGCACGCGGAATCCAGGTCAACGCGACCGACCGCTTGGCATCGTACGCACAGCCGACGAGGCAGTACCCGGACCCGAGGCACCCGACGCGGTTGTGGTCCATCGTGGCGGTGCGCAGCCCCAGCGCCTCGGCGCCCTCGACCAGCCGGCCGTTGTTGCGGTTGAGCTGGGACCGGGCGATCGGGTTCGCGCCGATCACCGCCCGACACGCCGCCTCCGCCTCGGCCACCGCAGCGTCCGAGAACCGGTCCACCCCGAACCGGGACCGCCAGTGGGCGAGCACCGCCGGTGGGATCCCGACCACGTCCGCCATGTTGACCACGGTGGACCCGCCCACGACGCGGCCTTGGAGCACCGCGACCCCGCCGTCGTCGGTGGTCTGGTTGCCCCCGTCCCGGTACAGCAGCGGGTACATCTCGTGCTCGCGTTGGGTCATTTGCTCGCGCCCGATCGACGGACCCTCTTCGAGCACCACGACCGCGCGCCCCGCCTCCGCCAGCACCGCCGCGGCCACGCCGCCCCCCGCGCCGCTGCCGATCACGCAGACGTCGGTCCGGGTGGTGAACCCGCCGGGAACATCGGCCGCCACGCGGATCACCGGCCGACCCACGGGCCGTCGTACCCGAGCGCACCCCAGGTGGCGGGCCGCGCGTACCACGAGAACAGGGCCACCTTGCGGATCGCCGCGGCGACCTGTCGCTTGGCACCGAACCCCGATCGCTGCCACGCATCGAGCACCTGGGCCCGCTCGGCCCGGGGTCGACGCGAGAACCGCGCGAACCGGAGGATCCCGGTGCCGCCGAGGTGCTCGAGCAGCCCGAGCGCGAGCGCGAGCTGCCCGCCGAGCACCGGATCGCTCCCAGCGAGGAACCGATCGACATCGTCGGCGACCTCGCTCGCGGGGGCGCCGTCCGGCAGCAGCACCTCGAGCGCCGCCACCAGCGTCGCGCGGGTCTGGCGGCCGAGGAACACGCCCGGCGGCCCGTCCACCGGTCGGTGCCCCCACGCAGTCGCGACCGCCCATCCACCGGCGAGCAACAGCCCGCCGCCGACCAGCGAGCGCCGAGTGGGGCGGGCGTCGACCACGCCGGGAGGTAACCCGACCGTGCGCGCTCCGCCGATGATCCGAGCGGACCGTGCGACCGCGCGGAGCGGGCTCGGATCGCGGAGATCGCCGAAGTCTGCCGCGAAGGGGGCCCGCGCGGTGCACGATCGCGCGGGAGGTCGCGGTGACGGACGGGGCGGGTCTGCCGCGGCCGGGCACGCTCGTGGACGGGCGGTGGCAGCTCGTCGCCCGGATCGGGCGAGGCGGGACCGGCGAGATCTGGCGTGCTTCGTCGGTCGAGAACCCAGAGCGCCGGGTGGCGGTCAAGCTGCTCCATCGGGTGCTGTCGACCGAGGGCGAGCTCGTCGCCCGGTTCGAGCGGGAGATCGCCACCAGCATGCGGATCGACCACCCGAACGCGGTCCGGGTGATCGGCGGCGGACGCACCACCGACGAACAGCCGTACCTGGTGATGGAGGAGATCCGCGGCCGGCCGCTGTCGATCGTCGCTGCCACCGAGGCGCCGATCGGAGCCGAGCGGGTGGCGGCGATCGGGCGGCAGATCGCCCGCGGCCTCGGCGCCGCCCACGCGGTCGGGGTGGTCCACCGTGACCTGAAGCCGGAGAACGTGCTCGTGACCCGCGACGGCGGCGGCGAGCGGGTCGTGGTGTTCGACTTCGGCCTGTCGCTGGCGCGGGGAGACGCCGGCATCGGGGCGTCGCGGCTGACCGCGCGCGAGCTGCGGATCGGCACCCCCGGCTACATGGCGCCGGAGTACCTCGCGGACGGGCAGGTCGACGAGCGCTCGGACTTCTACGCGCTCGGGGTGGTGCTGTTCGAGCTCGCGTCCGGCCGCATGCCGTTCGTCGGACCGCCGTCGTCGGTGTTCCACCAGCAGCTCCACGGGGAGCCCGTGCCGTTGGCGTCGGTGTGCGCCGCGCCGGCCTGGCTGTGCGACGCGGTCGACCGCCTGCTCCGCCGGGAGCCGGTCGAGCGGCCGGTCGACGCCGCGGCGGTGGAGCGGTCGCTGCTCCCCCGAACGAGCTCGGCGCCGCCCCCTCGGTGAGTCGCGGGGCCGCCGGCGAGGACCAGCACGGCGGTTCTGCGGGGTGGCGCTGGTGTCCGGTCAAAACAGAAGGTCGACCAGTACGGCGGTTCTGCGTCAACTGAACGTCGCTCGGGTTCCGGGTTCGAGGTGGTGTTCGGTTGAAACAGAATGTCGACCAGCACGGCGTTTCTGCGTCAACCGAACGTCGCCCGGGTTCCGGGTTCGAGGTGGTGTTCGGTTGAAACAGAATGTCGACCAGCACAGCGTTTCTGCGTCAACCGAACGTCGCCCGCTCCGGGTTCGAGGTCCCGCGGTTCTGCGTCGACCGAACGTCGAGCCGTCACCCCGGCTCGGTCGTCGCGGCTGTGCGCGCGTCGACCTCCGACAGGAACCGGATCAACGCCGCCGTCACCGCCTCAGGAGCCTCGAGGGTCGAGGTGTGGCCCGCGCCGGGCACCTCGACCCACTGCGCCCCGGCGACCTGCTCGACGACTCGGTGCGCGCGGTCGCGCGTGATCGCCGCGTCTTCGGTCCCCCGGAGCACCAGCGTCGGGCAGGCGATGCGCCCGAGCTCTCCCTCGACCCCGTCCCGCTCGAGCACCCCGGCGACCGCCTTGACCACCGACCGGCGGTTCTCCATCAACATCGACCGGAGCACGTCGACCCGGGCTGCGTTCTGTGGGTCGGCCAGGAACGAGCCGCCGCACATGATCGCCAACACCCGGTCGGCCAGCCACCGCCGGACCCCGAACAGCCGCGCGACCCACGCGAGACGCCGGTACTTCGGGATGTTCGCCGCGGGCTCGGGATCGGCCGCCGTCTCGAGCAGCGACAGCGAGCGGACCAGCTCCGGGCGCCGGGCGGCGATCCGGATCCCCACGAACCCGCCCATCGACAGACCGACGAAGTGCACTGGCCCGACGCCCAGCCGCTCGATCAGCGCGATCGCGTCGGCAGTGACCTCCTCGATCGTCGCGATCCGCCCTGGAGGCACCTCGCTCTGGCCCTGCGCGCGGTGATCCCACGCGACGCACCGGTACCGATCGCGCAACGCGTCGATCTGGGGGCGGAACATCCGGTGATCCCACAACAGGCCGTGGGAGAAGCACACCGTGGGGCCCGTCCCGCCGGTGTCGAGCAGCGCGAGGCGGACCCCGTTCACGATGGTCGTCGACATCCCGTCCCGGTAACCGAGCCAGCTCTCCACGACGATCTACGCGATCGCCCCATGGTATTCAGCGTATAATCAGTAATATGATGCGGGGCGGAAATCTGGGGCGGGTAGACGTCCGGGCGACGGATCGGTCGGCTATGCGTTCGTCATGCCGCGGTGGACGCGGCGGAACGGAGGGCGCGATGGGGGTCGATCGGATCTCGTGGCTGGTGGTGTGCCTGGCCTCGTTCGGTGGCTGCGATTGGCTCGATCCGTCGTCCGACGGCAAGTCGACCGGTGACACCGGGGCTGGCCCGTCCGACGCCGACGCCGACGCCGACGCCGACGCGGACAGCGACGCCGACGCCGACACGGACAGCGACGCCGACACCGACACCGACGCCGGCGGCTGGACGTTCTCCGCCCACCCCTGCGTCGGGAACCGGACCGACGCGCTGTGGGCGGACGATCAGGACACGCTGTGGGTCGGGTGTGGCACCACCGCCACCGGCTACGGGCTGTTCCGGTCGACGGACGGGGGCCTCGGGTGGACCAGCCCGGACACCAGTCCCAGCGGGTTCTTCGACGCGATGCGGGTCGACTCGGTGTCGCGGTCGTCGGACGGCCTGCTGTACGTCGCCGGGATCCACGGCGCCGAGCAGGTGGTGTCGGTCGACACTTCGGTCGAACCGTACGTCGTGTCGGAGGTGTTCACCTCGACGTCGCAGGTCTGGAACACGTTCCAGGTCGGCTCGTTCCGCCGGGCGCCGTCCGGCCTCGCCGTCGCCGAGTCGCTGAACGGCTACGGGCTGGCGATCCGCCCGGGCGACGCCGCGCCGTTCGAAGACGCGTACGGCGCCGCCGGGTCGCACCAGATCCTCGATCTGGTGGAGTACGACGGCTCGTTCTACGGCGTCGGAAGCACGATCTCCGAGCCGCCGATCGTGTTCCTGCCGCCGCCCGGGGGGCACGATCCGGCCGAGTCGTTCGCGCTGGTCCCGGTCGAGCTCGTGTCCGGGGTGTCGGCGTTCGACGGCGAGCTGTGGGGGATCGCGGTCGATGCCGGCGGGATCGCGGTCGCCGGGGTCAACCAGGACGCCGACGTGGGCTACGTGTTCGTCTCCGGGGCCGACCCGACCCAGGCGTCGACCTGGTCCGCGCTCGACGTGTCGAGCGTGGTGGGGGACGAGCCGACCTGGATGCGCGGGATCTGCCGGTCCGGCGCCACGATCGTCGCGGTCGGCGAGTACTCCCGCCGGGCGGAGGGGCTGATCCTCCGGTCCGACGACGGCGGAGGCAGCTTCACCGACGTGACCCCGAGCGACGAGGTCGCCGTGCCGCCCCTCCACGAGTGCGTGGTGTTCGACGACGGCGACCTGATCGTCACCGGCGCCGATGGGTTCGTCGGGAGCTACGCGCACTGAGCGCCGCCCCCGCGACCGTGAGCCACGCCCACCCCGCGGAGCCGGTCGTGGTCGAGGCGCACGCGCAGCCACCCGGGTCCTCGGCGGACGGGCCGTCGCTGGCCGGAGGGTCGTCGGTGCCGGTCGTCGGATCGGTCGGGGTGGTGTCCGTCGGATCGGTGGTCGACGGCGGGGTGGTGGTGGTCGTCGTCGGCTCGACCACCGCCAGCGACCAGTCGAACGGGAACTGCTCGTCGAGCCACCGGTTGTCCCGCCACTGCGGCGTCCACGCGCCGACGGTGAGGTACACCGCCGCGTCGGTCCCGACGCCCGGGAGGTCGAGCTCGCCGTGGACGCCGTCGAACGGGACCGCGGTGTAGGTGAACGAGCCGTCGGGCGCGACCTGGACCACCCGCGCGCCGTACAGCGCGTCGCTGCCCCCGGTGCCGGTCGGCTGGCCGTCGATCCGGACCTCGAGCGTGCCGGTGGCGGGCCCGCGGAGCTCGATCGCCGCTGCGCCGTATCGGTGGGGCGTGTGCCCGCCGTCGACGGTGCCCGCGCCGCCGGCCCCGCTGACCGTGTCGGCGATCCGGTGGGCCTCCGCGTAGAACGGCTCGTAGTATTCGGTGATCTCGCGGTACAGCGCGCCGGCGTCGTAGTCGTACACGACGTTGTGGGCGAGGTGGTCGAGCCAGGCCTGGTCGAGGTCCCCCCCGGCGTCCGCCACCCGGGCCCGCATCACCTCGAGCGGGTCCGGATCGGATCCGAGGTCCATCCAGGTGTCCCGCACGATCTCGAACCCGTAGGTGGTGGTCACGTCGTACGGGAACACGAACGCGCCGTACTGGAAGTACTCCTGGAGGGCGCCGGTGTCCGGGTAGTCGAAGAAGTCGACCGGCAGGCTCGGCAGCAGCAGGTACCCGAACACGAACGGGCCGTTGGTCGGGTTCGACGTGTCGGTCGAGATCGCCGCCCACTCCGCGGTCGCCTCCCAGTACCAGGCCGCCGGGCCGTCGTACGTGTACCGGGCGAGGCTGCCCTGGATCGCGTGGTAGAACTCGTGCTGGGCGGCGTGATCTGCGAAGTCCGGGTCGAACAGCGACGCGTACGAGATCACCACCATCGGGAACCCTTCCGGGTCCGTGTAGTAGTAGCCGCCGGTGCCGTACCCGCTCGGGGTGCCCCCGCCGGTGTCGCCGATGTACACGTTGAAGTAGTAGGACTGGGTCGTGTCGGGCGCCGGGTGGCCCATCTCGTCGATCTGGACCTGCCACGCGAGCTCGAACGCCTCGAGCAGCCGGTCGATCTGGGACGGGTCGACGCCGCCGCTGTTGCCCCAGTGGATCGCGAAGTGGTCGCTCGTGTCGTGGTTCGGGACCCCGAACGCGTCGCGGACCTGCAGCCCGCCGAGCGAGGGCCCGATCGGCTCCCTGCGGAGCGGCGTCGCGTGGGGGAGGAGCGCCATCGTCGCGCAGGGGGCGAGGGGCGGACCCGCACCGGCCCAGGCCGTCGCCAACCATCCGAACACCTGGCCGACCACCATCTGGCCCTCCCGTGGGCACGTTACGGCGGCGCCGCCCGAACGTCCACCGGCGTCACCGTCATCGTCGGGAGGTCGGAGGGGTGGTGCTCAACACCGCCAGCCGGGCAGCGATCGGCGGCCAGGCCCAGGTCACCGCGACCGCCCGGTCGACCGGGATCCCGGCCTCGTCGAGGGTCCGGCGGGCGCCGGCGGGGTCCGGACCAGCCTGGGCGGCGGCGAGCATCAGCAGCGCCTGACGTCGGGCCTCCCCCGGTGGGAGCGCCCGCAGCGCCTCCGCGCGCGCGATCACCTCCGCTTCGCGGTGATCGTACAGGTCCGCCAGCGCCCGCAGCGCCTCGACCAGCGGCCCCTGGGCCGGGTCGAGCGCCAGCCGCGCCGCGAGGGTCCGCGCCGGCGCTGTCCCGTCGCGGCCGATCGCGATCTGGGCCCGCATCACGTCGACCGGCCAGTCCCGTCGGTTCCGGATCCGGTCGAGCGCGGCGAGCGCGCCGTCGAGGTCGCCCGTCCGGAACCGCGCCCGGGCGAGCAGCGCCCCGAGGTGGTCCCGGTGGCCGAGCGGCAGGCGGTTCAGCCGCTCGAGCCACCACCGGGCCCGGTCGTCGCGCCCGAGGGACAGGTCCACCGACGCCTCGTGGAGGATCAACGTCACGATCGCGCTCGTGTCCCGCGCGACCAGCCACACCGACAGCCCGAGCGCGATCCCGATCCCGAGCCACCCCGACCCGATCGTCGACGCGACCCACCCGGCGAGCCACAGCGGGGGCAGCGAGCCGACGACGTACTCGGCGACCTCCGACCGCATCACGGCCCGCAGATCGCGGGTCGACAGTGGCTTGCCGTCGTCGCCGACCAGGCCCGGATCCGGCGGCGAGGGGAAGAACGCGACCCGGAACTGGATCAGCGTCCCCGGCACCCACAGCAGCAGCCCGAGGCCCCACGCGCCGAGGATCTTCCCGGGCTCGGTCAACCCGAACACCAGCGTGCCGCAGATCGCGATCACCAGCGGACCGGCGAGCAGTCGCAGCCCCCGCCGGACCACGAACCACCCCGCCCGCCGGATCATCC
>JBEBJW010000068.1:0-12883 GCA_040079715.1 Myxococcota bacterium
GCTCCGAGTCGTCCCAGCGAGCCGGGACGGCGGCCCGAAGACTCGCGTCAGGAGCGCGTGAACGCTCCCTGAAGGGAGCATTCCCGAGCGCTCCTAGGCCTGGACCTCTTCCGCGTACTCGTCGGTGTCGCCGTCGAGGACCTCGCCGAGCTCCTCGAGCATCAGCGCGTTCGACAGGCGGCGGTGCCAGATCGCCGTGATCAGGCCGTCGACCACGCCGACCGTCAGGTACAGCGCCGCGCCGACGCCCCACCACATCGACGGGTCGAGCACGACCGCGCCGGCGAGGCAGGCCGACAGCGACACCGCGAGGATCCGGCGCGCGCGGCGGTTGTTGCGCATGTCCTTGAAGTTCCGGAACGGCAGGCTGCTGATCATCAGCAGGCCGAGCATCCCGACGATGAACGCGACCGCGGGGGCGGACACGTCGACCCGGTCGGCGAGGTACCCGTTCGCGACCCACACGAACGTGACCAGCGAGCCGCCGGCCATCGTGGTGGTCAGGCCCTGGGTGTGGCCGTCGAGGGGCCAGCGCTTGTCCTTCACGTCGACGTTGAACCGGGCGAGCCGGAACGCGGCGCACAGGACGTACCAGAAGGTGGCGGCGATCCCGACCGGGCCGAGATCCTTGAGGGCCCAGGTCCAGGCGATCAGCGCCGGAGCGAGCCCGAAGCCGAGCACGTCGGCGATCGAATCGAGCTGGACCCCGAACTCGGTGAACCGGTTGGTCATCCGGGCGACCCGGCCGTCGAGGAGATCGAAGATCCCGCCGAAGATCACCAGCACGCAGGCGCGCGACAGGGCCGCCGAGTCGCCGGGGCTGGCGAGCACCAGGGACATGGCGTAGACGCTGCAGAAGATGCTGGCGGACGTGAACCAGTTGGGCGGGTTCAAGAAGTGCTTGATCAACGCTTCTCCTCCTCGCGGACGCCCCGCGATTAACACGGGACCCGAGGTGCGCCGAATCTAAGCACGTCCGTAGCCTGTGTGGGTGTCTCGCGTGTGTACAGGCGACGATTCCGTCGGCGGACGCGGTATGAGAGGCGGCATGATCGTCGTCCAGAAGTACGGTGGATCGTCGGTGGCGGACCTCGATCGGATCCGCGCGGTCGCGGATCGGATCGCGCGGACCCGGGCGTCCGGCGCGGCGGTGTGCGTGGTGGTGTCGGCGATGGGCAACACCACGAACGAGCTGCTGGCCCTGGCGCGCGGGGTGGCGGCGAAGCCGGATCGGCGCGAGCTCGACATGCTGATCTCGGTCGGCGAGCGGGTCACGATGGCGCTGCTCGCGATGTGCCTCGTCGAACGGGGCGTCCCGGCGCGGTCGCTCACCGGATCGCAGTCCGGGATCGTCACCGACGAGGCCCACGCCGACGCGAAGGTGGTCGAGGTCCGGGTCGACCGGCTGCGCCAGGTGCTCGACGCCGGTCAGGTCGCGATCGTCGCCGGGTTCCAGGGGGTCAGCCGCGAGCGCGAGGTCACCACCCTCGGGCGCGGCGGATCCGACACGACCGCGGTGGTGCTCGCGGCCGCCCTCGGCGCGGATCACGCCGAGATCTGCAGCGACGTCGACGGCGTGTGGAGCGCCGACCCGCGCCAGGTGCCGGAGGCGGTCAAGCTCGACGCGATGTCGCTCGACGAGGCGCTGGCGCTCGCCCGCGGCGGCGCGAAGGTGCTGTTCGAGGACGCGGTCCGGTACGCCCGCGATCACCGGGTGGCGGTGGTCGCGTCGTCGACGTTCGGCCCGGGATCCGGGACCCGCCTGGTGCCGTCGGGCGGGCGATCGACCGGCGCGGTCGGGGTGACCGGCGACGATCAGCTCGTGGCGGTCGAGATCGCCGCGGACGATCTGCCGCGGCTCCAGCGCCTGGTCGCTGGCGGCGGGCGGGTCCGACGACGGGTCGGAGGGGTGGTCCACGTCGACGTTCGGAACACCCACGGCGGGCTGCCGGAGGGCCTGGTCGGCGCGCCGATCGCCGTCGTCACCGCGGTCGGCTCGGGGCTCGGGGAGCGCCCGCTCGAGGTCGCGGCCGGGGTGTCCGCGCTCGCCGGGATCGACATCCTCGCGCACGGCGCCGCGGGCGACGCCGCCTGGTGGCAGGTCCCGCCCGGCCGCCTCGCCGACGCGGTCCGCGCGCTCCACCGGGTGCTTCACGCCTGACGCGCCGAACGACTCACCGGACCTCGAGGTCGTCGATCCACAGGGTGTTCGAGCCCAGGCTGTGGGCCTCGGTCCGGTCGACGATCGACAGCAGCACGAGGCGCGCCGGATCGAGCGGCGCTCCGCCGTCGGCCGGCACCAGGGACGCGAACGTGACCACGATCCGCCGCAGCACGCCGCGCCCGACCTGGATCGGCGCCGGCAGGGTGAACGCCCGGCCGCGGTCGTCCTCCGCCACCACGTCGATCCACGCGTCGAGCGACACCGACTGGAGGTCGAACCGGAGGGTCTCGGGGGTCGGCTGGGGCGCGTGGAACCCGAGGACCAGCAGATCCGGCTCGCCGGGGCGCGGGGCGGTCCGCCACTCGAGCGCCGCGTCGCCGCGCGGGCTGACCGAGACCTGCATCGTGCCGAGCTCCTGGACCCGCCACGGGTGGAACAGCACGTGGTTGCCGGTGTCGAACGACACCGAGACCGGCAGGGTGGTCACCGCCGCGGTCTCGAGCTCGATCTGCTCGAGCAGGTCCCGGCACTTCGGGCACCCGTTCCGGATCCCGTCGAGCAGCGCCGCGCGCGCCTCGGACGCCCGCCCGAGCTCCCACGCGGTGTAGCCCTGCCAGTACAGGGCCTCGGCGAGCGTCGGGTCGTCGTCGGACAGGGTGCGCGACAGGGCGGTGAACCGGGCGTACGCGCCCTCCACGTCGCCGCGCCCGTCGAGCAGCAGCCCGTCGTACAGCTGGACCCGGGTGTCGACCGTCTGAGCGTGGGCGGCGATCGCCAGTACAGCGAACACCATCAGCCCTCCTGCGCGATGAACCGGTACCCGACGCCGTGGAGCGTCTCGATGAACATCGGGCTCCCGGCGTCGTCGCGGAGCTTCTTCCGGACGTTCAGGATGTGCGTGTCGACCGTGCGGGTGGTCACGTTCGGCGAATACCGCCAGATCCCGGTCAGCAGCTCCCCGCGCGGCAGCACCTTGCCCCGGTGCTCGATCAGGTACCGCAGCAGCTCCTGCTCGCGGTTCGACAGCCGCTCCTCGCCGTCCTGGTGGCGGATCACGTAGTTGTCGAGGTCGACCTCGACCTGGCCGAACTTGTACACCGACTTCGCGCCGCCGGTGCGCCGGAGGACCGCGCCGAGCCGCGCCTTGAGCTCGAGGAGCGAGAACGGTTTGGTCACGTAGTCGTCGGCGCCGAGCTCGAACCCGAGGAGCTTGTCCTGCTCGCTGGTCCGGGCGGTGACGAACACGACCGGCCCGTCGTAGTCGGCCTCCCGCAGCGCCCGGCACACGTCGAACCCGGTGCGATCGGGCTCGGGGCCCTCGTTCAGCATCACGTCGAGCACGATCACGTCCGGCGGGAACCGGTGGTACAGCTCGAGCGCCTCGGTCTGGCCCCGGGCGGTCAGCACCTCGTAGCCCTCGCGCTGGAAGAACCGCTTCACCGTGTCGGTCAGCGCGACCTCGTCTTCGACGAACAGGATCCGAGGCATCTCAACTCCGTTCCGTGCCGGTCCCGGTCGTGGCGACCGGTTCGAGCGGCAGGTGGACGACGAACCGCGCACCCCGCCCGAGGGTGCTCTCGACGGCGATGGTCCCGCCGTGGGCCTCGACAATGTACCGCACGATCGCGAGTCCGATCCCGGTGCCCTTCGTCCGACGGACCTTCGGATCGGTCGACCGGAAGAAATCGTCGAACACCCGCGGGACCTCGTCGGCGCCGATCCCGATCCCGCGGTCGGCGACCGACAGCTCGACCCCGTCGCCGGTCTGGTGCAACCGCACCCGGACCCACTTGCCGTCCGGCGCGTACTTCAGCGCGTTCGACAGCAGGTTGGTCAACACCTGGCCGATCGCGTCCCGATCGATCCACACCCGCGGCAGATCGTCCTGGAGCTCGAGCTCGATCGTGAACCCGGCCTCCTCGAGCGCGCTCCGGCCGGCCTCGACGCTCGACGCCACCACGGACCGCAGGTCGTCGGGGCGCGGGTGGTACCGCTTGGCGCCCCGCTCGATCGCGGCGAAGTCCAGCACGTTGTCGACCAGGCGCGACAGGCGCTCGGACTCGCGGACGATCGCGTCGAAGTGCTGCTGCATGTCGTCGCCGGGGTCGACGAGCCCGAGCTGGAGCGCCTCGCCCTTCAACCGGATCTGGGTGATCGGCGACCGGAGCTCGTGGGAGACGTTCGCGGCGAAGTCCGCCCGCTGGCGCGCGGACTCGACCTCCCACGCGATCATCCGGGCGATCCACAGCGCCCCGGCGAACGCGACGAACACCGCGCTGAACACGATCGCCATCCGGATCGTCCGCCGGCGGCTCTTGCTCGCCAGCAGCGCCCCCGGGTCCTTCGGCTCGACCGACACCAGCGCGACCGGGAGCCACGGTCCGAGGCTCCGGATCGACAGCGCGTTCTCGGGCAGCCGCTGATCCTGCAGGTACAACGCCGCGGCGAGGTCCTTGTCGGCCGCGGTCCGCCGCGCGACCTTCTCCCGGAGCTCGGTCAGCAGGCCCTGGACCGAGAACGAGAACGCGTAGGTGTTCTCGCCGGCCCGCACCAGCGCCCACACCGCAGGCGAGTCGCCCCGGCCGGCCCCCGCGTACCGGAACTCGCCGTCGGGGATCCGGCTGTACAGCAGCTCGATCTCGTCCTCGACGAGCTCGGCCCAGTACAGCTGCGCGTGGAGCTCGTTCAGCCGCGAGCGGGACCGGCCGATCCAGTCGGGGTCGCGCTTCTGGGCCTCGAGCAGGGTCAACGCCTCGCGGACCGCGGCGGGCTCGCCCTCCTCGCCGATCGTCCACGGTCGGGTCTGGGAGAGCTGGTCGTCCACCAGCTGGATCAACGGGGTGACGCCCTGGTCGATGTCGCCGCGGGCGAACCGCTGCCGACCGAACTCGAGCCACGCGAGGTCGCCGAATCGGAACCCGCGCTGGTCGCGGTCGGTGGCGTGATCGGCGTACAGCAGGTTCAGCAGCTCCTCGGCGTCGGTCCACCGCCCGGACCGCGCCAGGCACCGCGCCTCGCCGAGCATCGACTCGCCGATCGCCTCCGGCAGCGTCGACACGCTCCGCGCCGCCCGCCAGGCCGCGGCGCCCTTCACCGGGTCGTCCGCCTCGAGCGCGCGGGCGGCGCGGGCGGCGCGTTGCCAGCCGATCGGCGGCAGGGTCGGGGTGACGTGAAGCGGCGGCTCGAACGGCGCGGCGAGGTTCCCGTCGTTGTCGAACCGGAACGCGGCCCGGAGGTGCGGCGACAGCTCCCCGAGGGTCGACGTCGGGGACTCCCCGCGCAGGATCCGCTCCAGCGCGGCGCTCTCGAACCGGCCGAAGATCCCCTCGACCTCGTCGTACAGCTGGGTGGTGGTCGCGGCGCCCCGCGCGCGGAGATCCGCGTCGAACGACAGCTCCTCCGACCGGATGCTCGACAGCGACAGGATCGCGAGGAACGCGATCGGCACCAGCATCGTGATCGCGAACACCCCGGACAGGCGGGCGACCTCGCCGAACTGGCGGAGGTCCTGCATCGCGCGGACCTCTCCCCGGTGCCGGGCGAGGAGCGGCAGCAGGAAGCGGCGGACGCGGTCGCGCAGGGTGCGCACGAACGGCAGCATATCGCTCGCGGCCCAATCCGCGGTCGCGATCTGGTCGGCGCCGCACCTCGTCCCCGGCGGCAGGGCTATGCTCCGCCCGGAGGTCAACCGAGTGCCGGACCCGATCCCCGAGGCGCAGCTCCGCTGGCGATGCCCAGCGACGTACCTGGATTTCTCGACCACCGCCGACCTGATGCCGGCGGAGGGCGTCGTCGGGCAGGAGGCGGCGGCCGAGGCCCTCCGGTTCGGGCTGTCGATCGACGCCCACGGTCAGAACCTGTTCGTCCGTGGGCTGACCGGCTCGGGGCGCCTGACCCTGATCCGCGACCTGCTGCGCACCGTCCGCCCCGGCACCCCCGAGGGCTCCGACCAGTGCTACGTCCACGACTTCGGGCGGCCGGACCAGCCGCGGCTGCTGACCCTCGCGCCCGGCCAGGCGCCGAAGCTGCGCGGGCGGATGGACGAGCTCGTGCGGTTCGCGCTCGAAGACCTGTCCGACCTCGTGAACACCGACGGGCTGCGCGTCCGGACCCACGAGCTCGAGGCGACCGCGACCCGAGAGGCGGAGACGGTGTCGCGCCCGTTCGACCAGGCGCTGGCGCAGGCCGGGCTGGCGTTGGTCGGGATCGAGGCGGACGATGGGCCGCAGCCCGCGATCGTCCCGATCATCGACGGGCAGCCGACTACGTTCGACGACCTCGACGAGCTGGTCGAGGACCACAAGTTCGACGCCTCCGCCGCCGCCCGCCTCCAGGCGGACGCCGAGCGGCTCGAGGTCCAGCTCGAGAACGTGTCGGCCCAGGTGGTGCGGATCCGGCGGCGGGCCCAGCGGGCGGTCCGGCGGCTGATGCAGCAGGAGGTGGTCCGGGTGCTGCGCGACGCCGTCGCCGACATCCGGCGGACCTGGCCGGAGACCGACGGGTGGCTCGACGACCTGATGACCGACGTGGCGCGCCGCTTGTCGGACTTCGAGGAGCACCCCGAGCTGGCCGAGCGGTACCGGGTGAACGTGCTGGTGTCGCGCGAGCCGGGCGCCCCGCGGGCGGTGGTGATCGAGAACGTCCCCACGGTCCAGAACCTGCTCGGGACCATCGATCCGTCGCCGAACGACGGCCAGCCGGTGGCCGCCCACCTCGGGATCCACGCCGGCGCAGTGCTGCGGGCCGACGGCGGGACGTTGATCCTGAACGCCCGCGACGTGCTTTCCGAGCCGATGGCGTGGAACGCGCTGATGCGGACGCTGCGCACCGGGGTGATCGAGCTGTCACCGCAGGAGATGGCGCAGTCGACGATCCGTCCGCCTGGGGTGAAGCCGGCGCCGATCCCGGTGAACGTGAAGGTCGTGCTCGTCGGCGAGCCGGACGTGTGGTACGCGCTCGACGAGGCGGACCCGGACTTCCCGCATCTGTTCAAGGTGCTGGCCGACTTCGACGACGTGATCCCGCGCGACGCGACCGGGATCGCCCTGTACGGCGGGGTGATCGCCCGGATCGCCCGCGACGAGCAGCTCCCCGCGTTCACCTCGGCCGCGGTCGGCGCGCTGGTCGAGTTCGGCGCGCGGGAGGCGGCGCTGTCCGGCAAGTTGACCGCCCGGTTCGGCCGGATCGCGGACCTCGCCCGCGAGGCGGCGTTCCTGGCCATGTCGTCGGAGGGCCCCACCCTGGCCCGCGGGCGCGGGGTCCGGTTCGTCGACCGCGACGACGTCGATCGGGCGATCCTCGCGAACCACCGGCGGGCGGACCTGCCGGGCCGGAAGTTCCGCGAGCACGTCGCCGAGGGGCGGATCCGGATCCGGACCACCGGCGAGGAGGTCGGGGAGATGAACGGCCTCGCGGTGGTCGAGACCGGCACGCTCGCCCACGGGTTCCCGACCCGGATCACCGCGACGGTCGGGCCGGGGATCGCCGGGACGGTCCACATCGAGCGCGAGGCCGAGCTGTCCGGCCAGATCCATACCAAGGGGTTCCTGATCCTGCGCGGGCTGCTCCGGCACCTGCTCCGGACCAAGTACCCGCTCGCGTTCGACGCCTCGATCACCCACGAGCAGAGCTACGGCGGGATCGACGGGGACTCCGCGAGCGGCGCCGAGTTCTGCGCGCTGGTGTCCGCGCTGACCGGGATGCCGATCCGACAATCGGTGGCGATGACCGGGGCGATCGACCAGCACGGGAACGTGTTGCCGGTCGGCGCGGTGAACGAGAAGATCGAGGGGTTCTTCGACGTGTGCGCCGCGCGCGGCCTCGACGCCGGGACCGGGGTCCTGGTGCCCCGCGCGAACCTCGGCGACCTCCAGCTCCGGCGCGACGTGGTGCACGCGTGCAGGGCGAACCGGTTCGCGGTGTGGGGGATCGAGCGGATCGAAGAGGCGATCGCGCTGCTGTTCGGGCACCCGGCCGGGTCCACCGACAGCGGCGGGCGGTACCCGGACGCGACGGTGCTGGGGCGCGCCGTGCTCCGGGCGGAGGCGCTGTGGATCGCGTCCGCGCCCGCGCGGTTCGAGCCATGATCCCCGGCGTCGGGGCCCTCGGCTCGCTCGGCTGGCTCGTCTGGTGGCTCGGGTGCGGCGCTCCGACCGTCGTCCCGGAGCCGGCGGCCGACGATCACGCCGCCGCCTGGCCGGCCCTCGTCGCCGCGGCGGACCGCGGGGACCTCGCCACCCTGCGGGTCCACGCGCGAGATCTCCGCCTCGGCACGGTCGACGACGACCCCGAGGCGGCGCGGGTCGGCGCGGCGCTCGGGTTCCTCCAGCTCGTCGACGACCCGGCGGACGTGCCGGACGCGGTCGCGAAGGCCCGAGCGGCCTGTGTGGCGTGCCACGACGCACGCGGGGTGGTCGCGCCGGTGGACTGAGCCGGCGCGCCGCCGCCGAGGGCTCCGGGCGAGGAATCGCCGGTGAACTGATTGTCCGGACATCGGCTGGGACAGCGGATGGGCGTGTTTTGCCAAAAACGCATGATGACGGGTTGGACCGGTCGGTTAACATGGCGCCGTGTCCGATCCCGACGACGACCGCTCGATTCGAGGCCGCTGCGAGACGCTGTCGGCGCAGCTCGCCATCCTGTCCGGGATCTCGGCCGCGCTGACCCGGGCCGGGGCGGACGGCGGCGGGGCGGACGGCGCGACCGCAGTGGACGAGGCGCTCGCGGCCTGCTTCGCCGACGGACCGTTCGCGGTCGGGGCGCTGGTGGTCCTGTCACCGCGGCGGGTCCGGTGGTTCGGCGCGCTGTCGGTCGACGAGGCCGCCGATCGGGCGGTGATGCACGACGTGGCCCGCCTCGACGACGGTG
This sequence comes from Myxococcota bacterium, assembly GCA_040079715.1. Lineage (GTDB taxonomy): Bacteria > Myxococcota_A > UBA796 > UBA796 > JACKER01. The sequence goes on from JBEBJW010000068.1 coordinate 9,032, forward strand.
TGGCCGCTCCGGCCCGCGTGGTGGTCCCCGGAGACGACCCACGGACCGAGCGGATCCGCGACGTGCTCGGCCGCGCCGGCGTCCTGTCGGCGGTGATCGCCCCGCTGTCGCACCGGGACGAGCTCCTCGGCGCGGTGCTGCTGGGGTCGCGGTCGGCGGTCGCGTTCGACGCGGATCAGCGGGCGTTCGCGACCGGGATCGGCAGCCAGGTGGCGCTCGGGCTGGCGCTGGCCCGGACGTTCGACGCCGAGCGCGCCTCGGAGCGGACCGCGCGCGACGCCGCGACCACCCTCCGGGCGGTGATCGACGGGCTCGACGAGGGGGTGGCGGTGGTCGACGCCGCCGGGGTCCCGATCTACTGGAACGCGGCGGCCGAGCAGTTCCACGGCCCCACGTCGAGCGCGACCGGGGCCGAGCCGACCGATCGGACGCCGTCCGGGGACCGGGCGCGGTGGCGGCTGTGTCGCGCCGATCGGGTGACCCCGGTGCCGGCGTTCGAGCTGCCGATCGCCCGCGCGGTCGCAGGGGAGACGGTCGAGCGGCTCGAGCTGCACGCGATCGGGCCCGGGCGGGAGGGCCGGACCGTGCTCGCGTCGGCGAAGCCGCTGGTCCCGGTCGGGGGCGCGGTCGCGATCTACCGCGACGTCACGGCGGAGCGGGTCGCGCAGGAGCAGCTGATGGTGTCCGACCGGATGGCGTCGGTCGGCCAGCTCGCCGCCGGCGTCGCCCACGAGATCACCAACCCCCTCTCGACCGTGCTCACGAACCTCGAACTCGCCCTGGCCGAGGTCGGCGGCGGCGGGTCCGACGAGCGGTCGGCGCGGATCCGGGCCGAGCTGACCGACGCCCTCGACGCGGTCGCCCGGGTCCGCGACGTGGCGTCGGACCTCCGGATGCTGTCGCGGTCGACCGATCAGTCCGGTCCGGTCGACGTTCACCGGGTGCTGGACGCCGCGCTCCGGCTCGCGCGGAACCAGATCCGGCGTCGCGCGACCGTGGTTCGCCGGTTCGGCACGATCGCGATGGTCCACGGCAACCCGTCGAAGCTCGGGCAGGTGTTCGTGAACCTGCTGGTCAACGCAGCGGAGTCGATCCAGGCCGGGCGGCCCGACCTGCACCGGATCGTGGTCTCGACCCGGATGACGGACACCGACCGCGTGCTGATCGAGATCGAGGACTCGGGCGACGGCCTGAGCCCGGACGCGATGACGCGCCTGTTCGCGGCGTTCTACAGCGTCGGGCCGGCGGCGGGGCCGGGACTCGGGCTCGCGCTGTGCTCGCAGATCGTGAAGGGGATGGGCGGAGAGATCGGCGCCGAGGGCACCGCCGGCGAGGGCTCGGTGCTGTGGGTGACCCTCCCCGCAGCCGGGCTGTCGGCGCCTCCTCCCGCGGTCGCCGGTCCGGGGGAGCCGCCCGTGGGGCCCGCCGGCCTGCGGAAGGCGCGGATCCTGGTGATCGACGACGACCCGATGATCCTGTCGGTGGTCCGGCGGACGCTCGAGCCGATCCACGCGATCGTCGGGACGCTCGACCCGACCGACGCTCTCGCGCGGATCGCGCGCGGCGAGCGGTACGATCTCGTGCTGTCGGACCTCGCGATGCCGACGGCGAGCGGGATCGAGCTGTACGAGGAGATCAAGCGAATCGTCCCGGATCAGGCGAGCCGGCTGATGTTCGTGACCGGCGCGACCACCGGCGAGTCGCGCCGGTTCGTCGAGCGGGTGGGCGTGCCGCAGATCGACAAACCGTTCGACACCGCGACCCTCCGGGCCAGAGTCGCGGAGCGGCTGGCGTTCCTGGGTCGGCTGCCGTGACGGGTCCGGTTCGGGCGTCCGGTTCCGGGTGACGTCCGCCGGACGCCGCGATACGCAACCGCCTTCCCCCGAGGTCCCGATGGCTCCGTACTCCGGCGTCGACTTCTATCGGATCGACGACCTGCTCAACGACGAAGAGAAGGCGATCCGCGACGCGGTTCGGGGGTGGGTCGACGACAAGGTCGTCCCGATCATCGAGCGGCACTACGAGGCCGGCACCTTCCCGCACCCGCTCGCGCGCGAGATGGGCGAGATGGGGTTCCTCGGCGCGAACCTCAAGGGGTACGACTGCCCCGGCCTGAACAACGTGTCGTACGGGCTGATCTGTCAGGAGCTCGAGCGGGGCGACTCGGCGATCCGGTCGTTCTGCTCGGTCCAGGGCTCGCTCGTGATGTTCCCGATCCACGCGTACGGATCGGAGGCCCAGAAGCAGAAGTGGCTCCCGCGGCTCGCGGCCGGCGAGGCGATCGGCTGCTTCGGCCTGACCGAGCCGGACTACGGCAGCAACCCGTCCGGGATGATCACCCGCGCCGAGGACAAGGGCAGCCACTACCTGCTGAACGGCGCGAAGATGTGGATCACCAACGGCACCGTGGCAGACGTGGCCGTGGTGTGGGCCAAGCTCGACGGCGAGATCCACGGGTTCCTGGTCGAGCGGGGGATGGACGGGTTCACCGCCCCCGAGATGACCGGCAAGCACAGCCTGCGGGCGAGCGTCACGAGCGAGCTCGTGTTCCAGGACGTGCGGATCCCGAAGGAGAACCTCCTGGCGGGGGTCAAGGGGCTGAAGGGCCCGCTGTCGTGCCTGAACAACGCCCGGTACGGGATCGCGTGGGGCGCGCTCGGGGCGGCGATGGGCTGCTTCCACTCGGCCACCGAGTACAGCAAGTCCCGGATCCAGTTCGATCGCCCGATCGCGAGCTTCCAGCTGGTCCAGAACAAGCTCGCGTACATGCTGCGCGAGATCACCAAGGGCCAGCTCCTCGCGTGGCGCCTCGGGCGGATGAAGGACGCGGGCACCCTGACGCACGAGATGGTCAGCCTGGCGAAGATGAACAACGTCGACATCGCGCTCGACATCTGCCGGGTCGCCCGCGACATCCACGGCGCCAACGGGATCCTCGGCGAGTACCCGGTGATGCGCCACATGGCGAACCTCGAGTCCGTGCGGACCTACGAGGGCACCCACGACATCCACAACCTGGTCCTCGGCCGGTGGATCACCGGGATCCAGGCGTTCACCTGAGCAGCCTGCCGGGTGAGGGCGTCGCGCTGGTCGACGGGCGGCTGATCCCGCTCGCCGACGCGACCCTCCCGGTGACCGACATCCAGGTCACCCACGGCCTCGGGGTGTACGAGACCCTCGAGGTCGGGTTCGGTGCCGAGGTCCGGCCGAACCTCGACCGGCTGGCAGACAGCGCCCGGGCGATCGGGGTCGCGATGCCGGACGAACCCACGCTCCGGGCCGAGATCGACCAGGTCCACCGGGCGGTCGGTGGTCCCGCGTGGGTCCGGATCAACCTGACCGGCGATGGGCGGCGGATGGTGTGGGCCACCCCGGTCGACCCCGCGCGGCGCCACGTCGCGGTCCGCGCCGGCCGAGCGCCCCACGTCGATCACCCCTTGCTCGCCGGCTCGGTCAAACACCGATCCCGCGGCCCGTGGGTCGCCGAGCTCCGACGCCAACAGGTCGACGAGCTGTTGTTCGTCGACGCGGACGGGCGGTTCACCGAGGGCACGAGCTGCGCGGTGGTGGCGGTGATCGCCGGGGTCGTGTGGACCGCGCCGTGGGACGGGCGGATCCTCCGGTCGACCACGCTCGACCGGCTGCTCGCGCTGGCGGTGCGGATCGGGGCGCCGATCCGGCGGGAAGGCCCTCCGGCCGCCGGTCCGTGGGACGGGCTGTACGTCGCGAGCACCACCCGGAGCCTCGCGCCGGTGGTGTCGCTCGACGCGATGGCGGAGATCGCGGCGCGGGCGGGCCACGAGGTGGCGCGGTTCGACAGCGCCGAGGCGTTGTTCGCCGCGCTGAGCGCGG
>JBEBJW010000069.1:0-12794 GCA_040079715.1 Myxococcota bacterium
GGGCTGGTCGGGAGCAGGGGCAAGGGCACGGGCAGAGGCAGGGGAGGAGCCGATGGGGCGAGGCCGCTGCGCGGCCTACGCGCCACCCGCTCCTACAACGTGCACCGGTGGTCGACGCAGGTCACGGCGCCGGTCGGGGCCGCGCAGCTCGGCGTCACCGCGCAGGCCGCCCCCTCGGTCCGCAGCCGGTCGCCGGCGGCGTGGTTCACCGGCAGCGGGTCGCACCCGCACGGCTTCGGCACGATCTCGCAGTCGCTGTCGCGGTCGCACGCGTCGTCGGCCCGCCGATCGCGGCACCCGCAGCCGCAGTCCGCGCCGTCCGGGCTCACGATCGGCTCCTGCCCCTCCTCGCACGCGAACCGGATCCGCTCGCACACGTCGCGGCCGGCCCAGGTCTCGTGCTTGTAGTGGACCGCCGGGTCCGCCGGATCCGGGCACGCCGCGGGCCAATCGGACACCGCGCGGGCGCCACCTTGGGACGGGGGATCGGCGTCGACCTTCGGTTGACCCGCACATGCCAACAACGACCACACGACCATCGGGAGCTCCTCCGTTCACGGCTCGCGGACGAACACGAACCACGCCTGGCCGTTGTAGCCCGTCCCGCACTTCGCCGCGGAGTCATCCTCGCCCCAGTCGGTCCCGTCGGTCTCGAGGCTGTCCATCCCACGGTCGTCGAAGTCGATCGTGAAGTCGTCCGGCGCGTTGCACGCGTCCTCACCCTCGAAGTACCCGAACGACCACTGCTCGCCGGCGTCGCGGGTGTCGCCGGTCCGGTTGTCGCGCCGGGCCGGCGGCGGGTCCTGCTTCGTCCCGTCGGCCTCGTTGAAGCACACCTGCGCCTCGGTGGTCGCCGCGGTCAGCTCGCGGTACCAGCCCACGTCGTAGAACGACAGGTCCACGTCGAACGGGCCTCCGATCGCGGTCTGGCAGGTGAACCGGAGGTCGCTGGCGCCGACGACCACCGGCCGGAGGCCCTGCCAGATCTTCGGGTTGCCGTTCGCGGGGGCCAACGTGGCGAGATCCGGGAACCAGTTCGGGGTGCCGGCGTCGTCGATCGTCTGGAGCGCGCTCGACGCGACCAGCGTCCAGCCGCCGCCGTCGACCGTCATGTCGCACCACACGTCGGTCGGGACGAGGGCCGTCGCCTCGATCGTGTACACCCCGTCCGCCCCGCCGACCGCGTCCTGCCACTGCTTGCAGCTCGCGCACGCGTCGCTGCCGGAGCAGTCCTGATCGAGGCCGTCGAGGCACGGGTCCGGGGCACCCGGGAACACCGCGCCGTCGCCGTCGTCACAGTCGAGCCCGGCGGCCTCGGGCGCATACGCCGGCCCCGGATCGAGGCAGGTGAACATCGCCTCGACCCCGTCGCCGAACCCGTCTCCGTCGGTGTCGGCGTACCACGACTGGTCGACGTTCGCGCGCGGCTCGTCGTCGTCGCAGTCGGTGCCGGTGAGGGAGCCGACCCCGGGCGCCGGGGCGCACGCGAGCACCTGGTCGATCGGGTCGCCGTACCCGTCGCCGTCGGCGTCCGCCTGGAACAGCGTCATCGAGCCCGGGTCGGTGCTCGGGTCGTCGTCGTCGACCAGCGCGTCGCAGTCGTCGTCGCGGTCGTTGCACAGCTCGGTCGCGCCGGGGTGGACGGCCGGCCGGGTGTCGTCGCAGTCGGTCGACAGCAGCGCGTACCCGAGCGGCTGGGTGCACCGGTCCCAGTACGCGCTCGGGGTGCCGTACCCGTCGTTGTCGAAGTCACCGTAGTACCGGGTGGTCGTCGTGAGGTCGAGCGGGTAGTCGTCGTCGTCGGCGAACCCGTCGCAGTCGTCGTCGATCCCGCCGTCGCAGATCTCCGGTGCGCCGGGGAACACGTCGCTGTCGCCGTCGTCGCAGTCGATCCCGGCGTCTTGGGGGGCGAGGCCGTCGCCGGGGTCGGTGCACTGGAACGCGAGCTGGGGCCCGGCGCCGTGGCCGTCGCCGTCGAGATCGGCGTACCACCCCTGGTCCCGCCAGACGATCGGGTTGCCGTCGTCGCAGTCGTCGGCAGCGTCGACCGCGATCCCGGGCTCGGGGTAGCACCGGTCGATCGGGGACATCGCGTTGCCGTGGCCGTCGCCGTCGCGGTCCTCGTACAGGACCTGCAGCGAGCCCGGATCGAGGCTGTCGTCGTCGTCGTCGACCGCGCCGTCGCAGTCGTTGTCCCGGTGGTCGCACACCTCGGGCGCGCCGGGGTTGACCGCGTCCCGGTCGTCGTCGCAGTCGGTGGCGTCGGCGACCGCGTTCCCGGGCGCCGCGCACGCCCCGACCGACAGCGTCGGGTCGCCGAACCCGTCCGCGTCGGCGTCGAGGTAGAACGTCGCGAGCGAGTCCGGGTCGATCCCGTCGTCGGCGTCGTCGAGCCGCCCGTCGCAGTCGTCGTCGACCCCGTTGCACGCCTCGGTCGCGTCCAGGTGGACCGCCGGATCCGCGTCGTCGCAGTCGCCGGCGACCGACAGCCAGCTCGGGTCCGGCGCGGCGCACGCCCGACTCTGGTCGGCCTCGCTGCCGAACCCGTCGCCGTCGAGATCGTGCCAGAACGTGGCCGGAGGGACGTCCTCGTCGACCGCGCCGTCGCAGTCGTCGTCGCGCAGGTCGCAGATCTCGTCGGCGTGCGGGTAGACCGTGGGCAGATCGTCGTCGCAGTCGAGGTGGTTCGGCGATTCGCCGGGCCCCGGGGCGCAGACCCACCCGAGCTCGGTCGCGCCGCCGAACCCGTCGCGATCGGCGTCGACCCACACGAACACCTGCTCGGCCGACGCGCACCGCTGGTCTCCCGCCGGACAACCGGCGAGCGCGGCCGCGAGCGGCGCGAGGGACAGCAGCACACGGGACATCGGCGCACCTCGTCGCCCAGTATGCCGCTCGCGCCGGAGCGCCGTCACCCGCGCCGGCGGCGGCGCCGCGCGGGACCGCGATCCATCCCGGGGTCGCGCGCGTACCCCACCGTGTCCGGTACCGGTGCGTGGGCGGGCTCGTTACCGGCGTGCGATGGTTCGGCCGGACGCGGAGGACAGATGGCGATGACGGTCGCGGTGATCGCGGCGTGGTTCTGGGCGACGCCGGCGACCGCGCAGGTCTGGGTCTCGCCCCGTCGACCGGGCCAGTCGATCGTGCGGAACACCGAGCAGGACTGGCAGACGCTCGACCTGATGGTCGGCGAGGTGATCGACGGCCAGAAGTCCCCCGGGATCCGCCTGTTCTTCTACGAGTCCGAACGGGAGACGGCCGAGCGCGCCGCCGCGAGCATCGAGCAGGCGTACCGGGAGCTCGCGCGGAAGTTCCGGTTCGTGCCCACCAAGCGGTTCGACTACGTCCTGTACGCCACCTACCAGGAGTTCCTCCGGACGAACCTGTTCCCGGTCCAGGAGGGCGTGCTCGGGGTCACCGCCACCCAGGGCCTGCACATGGCGATCCCGTACTTCGGCGATCACCAGACGTTCCTCCACACGAGCACCCACGAGCTCGCGCACGAGTTCACGATCCAGAAGGCCCGCGCCGCCGCGAAGAGAGCGGACGTGTGGCGCGATCCGCTCGACGGGATGCCGCTGTGGTTCGTCGAGGGCCTCGCGGAGTACATGGCGATGGGCCCGATCGACGGCGAGAACGCGATGCGGGTCCGGGACCTCGTGACCAACCCGGATCTGTACACCGGACACGGCCTGCTCGGGTTCTGGGATGACTGGCCGGGGTACGTGCTGTGGACCTACCAGGGTGGCCACGCCCGGATCACGTTCCTCGAGGAGGTGTACGGCGAGGGCACCGTCCGCCGGCTGATCGAGCTGTCGCCGGCGATGGTGTCGGACCAGGGGTTGGCGGCGCGGATCCAGCGGTTCGACCGGCTGTTGAAGGAGATCACCGGCGACGACCCGGACCGGATCGCCCAGCGGTTCGACGAGTGGATCAAGCGGCGGACGTTCGGCGAGTGGCTGGCGTCCGATCAGTCGATGGCCGAGCTGAAGCTGCTCGACGGGGTGCTCGGCGTCCCGTTGGCACTGGACGCGTCCGCCGACGGGAACCTGGTCGCGTACCGGTCGATCGCGCCGGACACCGGGCGGAGCTCGCTCGTGGTCGCGGACCGCCGCAACGAGAGCGCTCGGAAGCGGATCGCCGCCGACGGGCGTCCGGGGGCGGAGTCACTGCACCCGATCGAGCCGCGGAACTTCGACGTGACCGGCGACCGGATCGTGTACGCGGCCGAGTCCCGGGGGCGCGACCGGCTGATCGTCCGGCGGCTCGACCACACCGCGTCCGAGGAGTCCGGCCCCGAGCCTGGTGAGCCCGAGGTCGGCGAGGGCGAGATCGACCTGCCGCTCCCGACGCCGAAGCCCGAGACCTGGTGGAAGATCAAGCTGCGGAAGGGCCGGCGGGACGTGATCCGGGTCGACGACGTCGGGGTGGTGGCCGTCGGGTCGATCGCCGCCGAGCCGAACGGGGAGCGGATCGCGTTCGTCGGGCTGTCGGGCGAGGGCTCGCGCGACCTGTGGCTCGCGACGCCGCACGGCAAGGACCACGAGCTCCACCGGTTGACCGACGACGCGTTCGGCGAGCGCGACGTGGCGTGGGGTCGCGACGGGCTCGTGTACGCGTCCGACGCGTCGCCCGACGGCACGATGCAGCTGTTCGCGCTGTCGCCGTCCGGCGGCGCTCCGACCCGGATCACCTCCGGTCCGGGCGACCACGTGTCCCCGACGGTGCTCGCCGACGGCACGGTGGTGTATACCGCGTACGACGACGACCGGTCCGAGCTGTTCGCGACGTACGGCGGCGAGACCGTGCGGCTGACCGATGTGCCGACCGGCGTGTTCGAGCCGGCGACCGGTCCGGACGACGGGCTGTGGTCGCTGGTCCTGTACCGGGGGCGGATGGTGCCGGCCCTGCTCCGGTCTCCGGTGATGCGCGCGCTGCCGGTCGCGTCGCGGATCGGGGCTCAGGGCCCGCCGGCCGAGCTGCCGAAGCTGGCGCTCGGCGACGCCACCCCGTACCAGCCGACCGACATCCGGAACTGGGGGATCGACGGTGGGTTCGCCGCGATCGGCGCCGGGGTCGGCGGGGTGTACGGGCAGCTGTACCTGTCGTTCTCGGACCGGCTGCGCGACCACGCGGTGATCGTGGTCGCCGACGCGTACGGCCGGGTCGACCTCACCGACGCGCAGGTGCTGTACCTCGACGAGGGGGCGCGGGTGACCTGGGGTGCGGGCCCGTTCCACTCGCTCCGGTTCCGGATCGACCAGTCGCTCGAGGACGTGCCGTTCCTGTTCCAGTCGGGCGAGCGGTACTTCGGCGGGCTCGTCAGCCTGCGGTATCCGTTGAACCGGTTCGTGTACCTGCAGGGCGACTGGTCGCTCGGCGGCGCGGACTACTTCCTGTACAGCAGCGAGGCCCTGCTGGCGGACCCGGAGCTCAACGGCACCGGCCGCGACCTGTTCCTCGAGTGGGTGGCTGCCAACCGCGGCGTCCGGCTCCAGACCGAAGCGGCGCTCCGGCTCGGGATCGACACCACCCGGTACCACCCGAAGACCGGCCCGGTAGCGGGCACGTCGGTCCTGTTCGAGGCGGGCGGCGGGGTCCAGCCGGTGACCGGCGAGGCGTTCGGGAACCTCCGGGTCGACGCGCAGCAGTACGTGCCGATCCCGTTCGTGTCCGGCGGGAACCTCGGGCTGCGGGCGTCGGGTGCCACCAGCGGCGGCGGGACCTACGCGGTCGGGTACTGGCTGTCGTCGTACGACACGATCCGGGCGTACAACTGGGGCGATCCCGGGTTGCTCGGACGCCACTACTGGTTCGGGAACGCCGAGCTCCAGGTGCCGCTCGACGTGCTGGTGCGGCTGGCGGTCGCGAGCGGGATCGAGGGGGTGGCGGGGATCGACTTCGGTGCTGTGTCGGACGACCTCGACGAGCTGTGGGACGACCGGGTGCTGGACGGCGCCCTCGGCACGAACTTCATCCTCGGGCCGCTGGTGCTCCGGCTGCACTTCGCGCACGCGATCGACATCGGGGCGGACCTGCCGGTCACCGCGACGCCGTGGGTCACGAACTTCAGCATCTCGTGGCTCTCGTTCTGACCGGATCCGCGTTAATTGTACGGCATCGACTGCCGTACGAGGAGATCTCCGTGTCTACCAGGGCTACCGCGTCGGCTCGCCTCGAGCTCCGCATCTCGTCCGCGAGCAAGGAGCTGATCGAGCGCGCGGCCGACCTGTCCGACCGGTCGGTCACGGCGTTCGCGACGGACGTGTTGGTGACCCGCGCCCGCGAGATCGTCGAGGGTGTCCGCCCCGAGGCGGATGCGCTGGAGCCGAGGCCGATCGGCGGCTGGTCGTTCTCGCTCCCCGACGGATGGGACGATCCGCTCGACGCCCTCGAAGACTACCGGTGAGGGTGCTGATCGACACCCACGTGATGCTGTGGGCTGCCATCGATGATCCTCGCCTGCGCGGGGCGCGGAGGGCGACCTACGTCGACCCCGCGGTCGGGTTGGTCCTCAGCGTCGCGTCCCTGTGGGAGATTGGAATCAAGCACAGCATCGGCAAGCTCACCCTGCCGGTGGCTCCCGCCGACTTCTTCGCGCGGGAGGTCGCCACACGCGGGTACGAGGTGCTCGAGGTTCGCCGTCCGCACGCCGAACGGGTCGCGACGTTGCCGTTCCCGGACGACGGGCACCGCGACCCGTTCGACCGGATGCTGGTGGCACAGGCGCTGGTCGAGGGGCTGCCGCTGCTCACCGGCGACCGGAGGCTCGGGGGGTACACGGCGCACGGGCTGGCGTGGGCGGCTGGCCCGGGCGCCTGAGCACCCGGCCGCGCTACCGGGCGTTCCACCCCGTGGCCGGTCGGCACACGCCGACGTCCCCGAGGTCGCGGTTCGCGTGGTGGACCCGGGCGATCTCGGCCAGCGCGTGGCGACCGAGCGCCTCGTACGCGCCGGTGAGCAGCTCGAGCGACGCCGCGCGATACGGATCGGCGTCCAGCCAATGGAGCTCGCGGCCGAGGACCAGGGCGAACGCGGGCTGCCCCGCGGCGAGCTCGGCCCGCGCCTCCGCGATCCACCCGAGGACGTCGGGCGCCTCCGCGCGGTACGCGGCGTACCGGGCGTGCTCCGCCGCGGGTCGCGGGTCTCCGGACCCCGGCGGCAGCGCGGGGCCCATCCCTCCGGTCACCGGCGGGCGCGCGACGTCCGCCCACCGCCGCGGGCCGTCGTCAGCGAGCGCGCGGGCGTCGGCGTCGGCGAACGCCGCCAGGGCCACGCCGAGCGCCAGCACGCCCGCCGTCGGCGGCCCCTCCTCGAGCGCGGCGAACAGCTCGCGGGTCAGCGCGGCGATCGGCGTGGCGCAGCGGTGGGTCCAGGTCTCGGCCGAGTCCCGCGCGTAGTTGTGCACGACGAACGACGGCGGCTCGGCCGGGTCGTCGTACCACAGACCGTAGTGCAGACCGTCGGTGTCACCGAACATCACCGTCACGAACTCCGGGGGATCGCGGCGGAACCGGTCGTGGAGCCGCGGATCGAGCCCGTCGCGGGTGTGGTCGAACAGCCCGGGTTCCGCGATCAGGGCCGTGACCCCGTCGGGGCGGCGGCCGAGCGAGGCGAGCCCGCGGCGCTCGAGCGCGGTGAGGCTGGCGCACAGGGCGCTGAACACCGCCAGGTGACGCGGCAGGCGGAGCCCGTACACCGCTCGGAACCGCGCCGAAGCGTCGTCGAACCGGGCGAACGCGGCGTCGAGACACCGGGCTCGTCGGGCGTCGTCCGCCGGGGTGGGGGCGAACGTCGCTTCGTCGTACCTCGCCTCGGGGAATCCGGTCGTCTCGGCCAGCGGTCGGGCGAGGGCCGCCGCGCGGTCGGGGTCGGCCATCATCCGGGCGATCGCGTCGCGGAGCCGGGCCACCGCGACGTCCGGCGCGCGGACCTCCGACGGCCGGACCAGCACGAGGTCCGCCTGCTGGTTCACGGACGCGTCGTCCGGATCGAACAGCCCGCACTCCGCGACCAACCCGACCGACGGCACGTACGGCAGAGGGTCCACGCAGGTGAGCACCGCGCCGTTCGGGAGCGCGCCCGGGAACAGCGCGTTCAGCCGCTCGCCCAGGTCCCGGAGGCGGGCGCCGTCGGCCTCGTCCACCGGGTCCACCGCGCCCCCCGCCCGGTCCCGCGACGGACCGAGGAGCGACGCGCCGAACCGCCCGGTCGCCGCGCGCTCCCGTCGGTCCACGGCGACCCGCCACGGGTCCGGACCGAGCGCGTCGGTGTCCGATCCGTTCGGCCCAGCCCCTTCCCGGATGCCGGCGAGGAGGGCCGCCAGCTTCTCCGCCTTGGCGACGTCCCGGGCGTGCTCGACCGGGACCCACCGGCCCTTGTCGTCGTCGAACCGCGCCTCGGCGTCGAGCGGATCGGCCTCGAACGCCGACGGTGGGAACTCGCGGTCGAACGCCTCGAGCCGGGCGGCCAGCGCGAGCCGTCCGGTCGGGTCCTCCGCCCGGCGGCGCTCTGCGTCGACCCACGCGAGCCAGTCCTCGGCGGGCGTCGCGTCGACGTGGATCCGCTCGTCCCAGAACCGAGCCGCCTCGAGGTTCGACGCCGTCGCGCTGTCGGCCTCGATCCGGCGCCGCAGGATCGCCCGCGGGTCCGGTTTGGCGGACACCTGGTGCCGCCCGAGCCGCACCTCGGTCGATCGGCCGAACACCGAGAGGGTCGCCACGACCGCCGCGCCGTCGACGGACACCACCTGCCCGTCGAAGCCCGCGAACGGCCCATCGATCACCGACACCGCCGCGCCCGGCTCGAGCTCCGACATCGGCCCTCCGTCCCGCGTACCACGCCCCCCCTGAACCGGCCCGGGACCCGCCGCGGTGACCGGTGGGGTATGATGCGCCGCTCGTTCGGGAGGATTCGACGTGCGGTTCGCGATCGTGTTGCTGGCTTCGGCGTGTTCGCGGACCCCTCCGACCACCGACCCCGACGACTCCGGGGCCTCCGACACCGACACCCCCGACACCGACACCGACCCGACGTTCTCCGGGCCGTCGTTCGCGGTGACGGTCATCGGGTTCAACGTCGAGTCCGGCGGCGCGGACGCCGGGATCACCGCCGACGATCTCGTCGCGCCGATCGTCGGCGAGTCGATCTGGGGGTTCGCCGAGGTCCTGAACGACGCCGCGGCCCGCCAGCTGGTCGACGCCGCCGCAGACCCCGGCTCGGACCAGGTGTTCGACTACGTGTTCGGCACGACCGGCTACGAGGACCACCTGGTGCTCGCCTGGGACGACACCCGGTTCGCGCTCGAGCAGTCGGTCGAGCTCGACGAGATCAACGTGTCCGGCTCGGTCCGGTCGCCGCTGGTCGGGTACCTGCGGGATCGCGAGACCGGGATCCCGTTCACCGTGGTGGTCAACCACCTGTTCCGGTCCGACGAGGACGCGCGGCACGAGCAGGCCCGCCTGCTGAACGACTGGGGCGCCACCGAGCCCGGCGCCGTCGTGATGATCGGCGACTACAACTTCGACTGGGAGGTCGAGACGGGCGAGCACGACCAGGGGTACGACGAGCTCGTGGCCGGCGGCGTGTTCGAGTGGATCCAGCCGTCGACGATGCTCAAGTCGCAGTGCAGCTCGTTCTACGACAGCGTCCTCGACTTCGTGTTCGTCGGGGGGGACGCCCAGGGCTGGCCGGCGGACGCCGAGATCCTGTACCCCGAGGAGGGGTATTGCCACGGCCACATCGACACCTGGCCGGACCACCGCCCGATGGCGGCGACGTTCACCGCGATCGGGCGCTGACCCCTATCAGTACTGCTCGAGCACGTACCGCATCACGTCGGTGGTGGTGACCACCCCGACGAGGTTGTCGTCCGCGTCGACCACCGGCAGCGCGTGGAACCGACCCTCGGCGAACTTCTCGACCGCAGACCGGATCGGGTCGGACGACCGCAGGAACACCGGCTCCTTCGTCATCAGCTGCTCGATCGACAGCGTGTGGTCCATCACCGCGTCGCTCTGACGGGGGTCGGTGCCGAACGTGTACGCGGCCTTCAGCAGGTCGGTCGACGACAGCACGCCGATCAGCTTGGTGCCGCGGACCACCGGCAGGTGGTGGAACCCCCCGTCGACCATCGCCTGGCGCGCGTCGGACAGCCTCTGGCCCGGGTGGACCGTGGACGGGTGGGTCGCCATGATCGTGGTGACCGGGACGTTGCGCTTCATTCGGGAATCCCTCCTCGCTCGGGTGCGTCGCAAGGTCCGTGCCGGCCGCTCGGGCGGCGTCCGTCCGGGAGATTGGCCGGGTGGATGTGCGACGTCGCACAGGTGGTCGGGTGGGACCGCCCTGACGTATGTCGATCGCGGAGGTGGCCGTGGATGGCCTGCCGCTGCGTTCGTGGGTCGAGTGGAAGGCGCAATCGGCGTGCGGCCTGCGGCTGGACGGTCTGCGGCCGGAGCTGGCGAGCGGCCTGCGCGGACCCGAGCTCGCGGTGGTGTACGTGTCGTCCGCGACCGCCCCGGCGTGCCGGACCCTCGCCGGTCCGCTGCTCCGGTACCGCAGGGCGCTGCCGCGGTGGGTCGATGTCGACGCGTGGACCGACCCGGACAGCGTGCTCCAGCTCGGCGTGATGGAGGTCCCGTCGGTGGTGCTGGTCCGCGACGGGGTGGTGGTCGAGGTCGTGTCGAAGGACCGGATCCTGACCCGGCTCAGTCAGCTCCGCGCAGCGGCGCACCGGGACGCAACCGCGCTCCGTTCGCGTAGTCCGCTCCGGTCACCGGCCGTCGCCCGGGCGCCTGGACGGTGACGAGCTGCAGATCGCCGTCGGCGGTCGCGACCACCAGCGGGTCGATCGACCGGAGGTGACCGGGCGGGGTGGCTCCGGGTGGGGCCCCCCCACGAAGGGCTCCGGGCGCGGCGGCGACCGGCAGCACCTCGAGCAGCTTCAGCCGCCCGGACGGGAGCTCCACGAACCCGCCCGGCCACGGGGTGTACGCGCGGATCCGCCGGTCGATCTCGGTCGCTGCGAGGTCGAACGTGATCGCGCCGTCGTCGCGCTCGATCTTCGGGGCCCAGGTGATCCCGTCGGTCGCCTGCGGGGTCGGGGTCGCGGGTAGCAGCGCGAGCGTGTCGACCGCGATCGTCGCCGCGAGCAGGCTCAGCCGGTCGTGGAGCTGACCGGCCGTCTCGCGCGGGCCGATCGGCGTCTCGCGCGCGAGGTACACGGGGCCGGTGTCGAGCCCCTCCTCCATCCGCTGGGTGCAGACCCCGGTGACGGCGTCTCCGGCCCGGATCGCGGCCTGGATCGGCGCCGCCCCCCGCCACCGCGGCAGCAGCGACGCGTGGACGTTCACGCAGCCGAACCGCGGGGCGTCGAGCAGCGCCGGCGGCAGGATCCGGCCGTACGCGACCACCACCGCCACGTCCGCCCCGAGCGCGAGCACCCGCTCCGGGAACGGCCCCGACCGGACGGCCTTCGGCTGGGCGAGCGGCAGGCCGAGCGCCACCGCGCGGGCCGCGACCGGGGGCGGGTGGACCTGGTTGCCGCGTCCCGCCGGTTTGTCCGGCTGTGCGACCACCAACACCACCGCGTGGCCCGCCGCGACGAGGGCGTCGAGCGTCGGGACCGCGAACTCCGGCGTGCCGTAGAACACCACTCGCATCGGGCCCAGGTAACGCTCGGCACGGGGTGTGCTAGGCAAGGAGGACGGAGGGGCGACGATGACCGAAGCGCGCGACATGATGGAGCCGGCGGTGGTGGTGACCCCCGACCTCGACCTGAAGGAGCTCGCGGCCCGGCTGCTCGCCGCCGACGTGGACGGCGTGTGCGTCGTGGACGAGGGCGGGTCGCTCGTCGGGGTGGTGACCGGGATGGACCTCGTGTTCCGCGAGAAGCGCGTCCACACGCCGTCCACGTTCGCCCTGCTCGATCTGGTGGTCCAGATCGGCGCGCGCCGGACGGTCCGCGAGCTCGAGAAGATCGGCGCCACCAAGGTCGACGAGCTGATGACCACCCAGGTGGTGACCGCCGCGCCGAACACCCCGCTCGAGCAGCTCGCGACGATGATGGTCGATCAGCACCTGTCGATGATCCCGATCGTCGAGCACGGGCGCCCGGTCGGCGTCGTCACCCGCCGGGGGATGGTCGCGGCCTCGCTGCGGCACCTGGTCGGCGACGACCGCGCCTGACCGCGGATCGCTCACCCGGGCGGGCGCTCGAGCTCGGCCAGCAGCTCCGGCAGCGGACGACGGGTCGGTCGGGCGGCCTCGGTCGCGATCGTCACCGCGGCGCGGGCGAGTCCGCGGTCTGCGTCCGGCGACGACCACACCGTCAACACCTCGGCGAGCTCGCGCCACGGCCCGCGCCCGAGGGCCCGCTTCGTCCCCGCCACCGCGCCGGCCGGGCGGGTCGCGAGGCGGCGGGCCAGGGCCCACACGTCGTCCTGGAACGTGGCCGCGGGGAGCACCCGGTTCACCAGGCCCCACGCCGCCGCCCGGTGGGGGTCGATCGCCTCGCCGAGGACCAGCAGCTCGAGCGCGCGGGCCGCGCCGATCAGCCGCGGCAACCGCCAGGTCGCGCCGAACCCCGCCATCACCCCGCCGAGCACCTCCGGCTGGGCGAGCCAGGCGTCCGGCCGGTCCGACGCGACCCGCAGGTCGCACGCGAGCGCGAGCTCCATCCCGCCCCCGAACGCCGGCCCGTCGATCGCCGCGACCGACACGATCCCCGGCGCCTCGAGCGCGTCGGTCGCCCGCACCAGGTTCTGCAGCGCGGTCCGGCGGGCCCACCGCGGCGC
>JBEBJW010000070.1:0-12794 GCA_040079715.1 Myxococcota bacterium
GTCACGAGGAGGTGGAGCTGTCCGGGCCGCCACTTCGCCGGCGGAATGTCCTCGACCGCGTCGCCCCCGATCACGCCGTCGCGGCCGATCACCGACCGGCCCCAGAGGAAGCACCGATCCGCGCCGGTGCCGTGCCACCCCATCGAAGTCGTCACCCGCGCCTCCGGGATGTGGGCCGCGTTCGCCGCCTCGAAGTCCGCCAGGAACCCGACCAGGTTCGCGGCGTTGTTCGAGTTCACCGGAGCGTCGTGCGCGGCGAACGCCACGAGGCCGCGCGCGTCGGCGGCCTTCCCGCGCGGGACCGGGTGGAGGTGCCAGCCGCCGTGCGCCCCAGCCCACGCGAGAGCGTACGTGACGGTGTTGTCGTGCACGTCGCGGTATCGGCCCTCGATGATCATCGGCCGGTGGGCCACGTCGACGGCGTGAACGTCGCCGCTCTCCTCGTCGACCTTCAGCCGAGCGATGCCGCCGGCGTCCACATCCCAGCCGACCGGGCTCACCAGCCCCGCGGGCAGCTCATGACCCCCGAGGGCCGCTCGGAGCACCTCCGCGAGCGGTTGGGACGCGGACACCGTGGCCTGGTCGAACCGCTCCTCGGACTCCGCACGTTGCTGCGCGCCTGCCACTTCCTTGATGGCGCGCTCGAGCCGCGTCGCGAACTGCCGGTAGCCCTTCCGGGCGCCGAGCCGCACGAGCAGCGACGCGAGCTTCGCCGGCGCCTGCCGCTGGGCGGAACCGAGACCGTCGAGCGCCGCGGTGTCGTCGAGCAGCGCCGCGATCGCGGCCACCGCGTCACCGCCGGCCTCGGCGAGCGTGACGACGCGAACGAGCGGCGCGAGGGCCATCGGCAGCACATCGCCAGCCTTGGCGCTGGGATCAGACACCGGCGTCTCCACCGTCGAGGAGCATCGAGATCGGGCCGTACCAGCCGCACGAGTTCCGGTGGTTGCAGCGGGCGCCGCGCATCCGGCCCTGGCCGAGCCAGAACCACGCCGAAGGACGCCCGCAGTTCGGACAGACGAGCCGCTCGGCGCGGTTCGAGCGCACCGTCGCGCGCAGGCGCTCGGCGACGTGGGCCCGGTCCACCTGGCCGTGGAAGCGACCAGCGGTCGCCGCCGTCACGCAGAAGCGCTGGGGCCGAGGCGCCACCAGCTTCAGGGCGTCCTGCAGCACCACGTCGGGGTCGAGCACCGGGGCCTCGGTCCACGCCTTCGCCGCCGCACGTCTCCCGTCGGGCCGAATCGCGGGCAGGAACAGGGCGCGGGCGAGATCCTTCGTCTGCGGATCGGCCCCGCGACCAAGCCGCTTCGCGAGCACGGTCCACAGGAGCTTGTACTCGGTGGCGTTCACGTCTCGGGCGAGCGGGACCACCAGGCGGAACCGGTGCGCCGAACGCTCGTGGCGCCACGTCGTGTAGATGACGTGGGCGACATCCACGAACCGGTCGTGGGCCTCGCGCGTGGTGGGGCCGCCCTCGATGTCGAGCGCCACAACGGAGGCGGACTCGAACGCGGCGTTCCGACGTTGGTGCTCGGCGAAGCCGCCGACGAGGAAGAACGGGCAAGCGAACTTGCCTTCGCCCGCCATCGGCTGCGTGAGCAGCGCGATCAGGTCCCCGAAGTCCCCGCCCCACCGACGGCCCGTCACCGGCCACGCCACGCCGGACGCGTCGTCGGGGGAGCCCCCGGCCCGCAGCGCGGGGGCGTCGAACAGCGTGAGCGTGAAGGTCCGCATCACGCGCTCCGCGGCGGCTCGTCGCGGTGCACCACGGCGAGGATGCGCGACACGGCGGTGTCGTTGTAGACCCACGAGAACACGACCTTCTCGACGTGCCTGGCGCGCGTCATCACCTGGCGCGACAGGCCTTCCGCGCCGCGCAGGCCGAGCTGGGTGATCAGGAGGCCGACGGCCTGGACCGTGACGCCTGCCAGCTTCGCGATCTGGGTCGGCGTGTGCCAGCGCTCCTCGACGACCGGCCGGAGGTCCGGGAGCTCCTGGCCGAGCGCGATCTCGGTCGCCGCGACCTCGTACGCGGCCCGCGTCGTGGGATCGATGTGGTCGAGGTGGTGCAGCACGCGCACCGTCTCGCGCAGGCTCTCGGACTCGAACTTCCGCACGCGGAGCGCGTGCTGGGCCGCCAACCGCCGCTCGCGATCACCGCCCATCGGCCGGTTGGCGGGCACGGGCACCGGGAACGCGAACAGCAGGAGCTCGCGGGGCTCGGGCTGGGGCGCGGGCGCCGGGCTCGGCGGCGTGTAGCGACCGGTCCGGGCGAGCTGCGGCATCACCTCGTCGACGAGGAACCGGCGGAACCGGACCCCGGCCTCCTTCTCGGTCTTCGCGAGCGCGAGGTACAGCCCGGACTCGAAGAGCACGAGCACACCGCGGTTCGAGCGCAAAGGTACCGCGTCGGTACCTTCGACCCCCGCGGCCTGCTGGAGCAGCGCGGCCTCGCGGCCGGTGAGCACCGCGTAGTCCTTGCCGTCGATGAACTCGGCGGACCACTCGCCGGTGATGCGGCTCGCGAACCGCTTGCCGCCCTGCGCGTAGCCGAGCGCGACCCCGACCTCGCGGGCGATCCAGGCGTTCTTGCCCTGGTACTGGACGGTGGTGACGCGGCGGTCGTCGAACGTGTGGACCGCCTGAACGATGGCTTCCATGGAGAGCTCCGATGAACGGCGCCAGATGCCGGGCGCGCGGCTGCCGACCCATCCCGGTCGGCTGGGAAGGGTCAGGAGCGGGGGATCCGGAGCGCCGACACCCGGCCGACGAAGCGGCGGGCGGCGTCCCGGTCGGGGAACTGGAGGCGCAGATCGACCGCGCCCTCGGTGATGCGGATCGCCGGCGCGCGATCCGGCTCGAGCTCGACGCGGACGTCGGGGTCCTGGAGCTCGGCGTTGGCGGACAGCGCGCCCATCTCGAGCGCGGGCCGCAGATCGAGGGCGAGCTTCACCGGTCACCCCCGACGAGCGACAGGCCATGCGCGCGAGCGATCTCGGCGATGCCGTTCGGGTCGGGGGCGACCTCGCTGGGGGTGAGCCCGAGCTCGGCGGCGGCCTCGGCGCGGGACTTGTCGAGGATGCGCTGTGCGAAAGCGTCAGCGAGGAGGTCGAGCGCGGAGTCCCAGCTTCGGCGCGCGTTCTCGCGCGGAACTTGGACGACCTGAACCCGGAGGGGCTTCTTCACGGTGGGCTCCCGAAGCGACCGGAGGGGTCGCGACGGGGCTCAACGCACGGGACGTGCCATCGGCGATCAGCAGCCTACGAGGCTGATCGGAGACATGGCGCGGTGCTCGTAGCACCCGCGTTGGATGGGAACAGCATCCCGTCGGAACCGATCCGCAGATCGGGGTTCACGATGGCGCGGTGGTGAACCCCGCTGGCGCGCTGGTGGAACCCAAGGCGCGGGGCTGGAACCGTCGTGGCGCGTTCGCCGGGGTACGTCCCGTGGTGCCGAGAGGTTCATCATGGACGCGCGCGAGCTGACGATCACCATCGAGGCCACCGGCGGTCCGGGGCGGACGTGTGGGGCCTGGGACCAGGTCGAGGTGGGCGTTCAGGTCGGCAAGGCGTGGGAGCAGGTGGTTCCCGGCGACGTCGGGCGGCTGGTCGCGTGTGTGCAGGTGACCCGCGTGGACACGACCGCCGGGCCTCGATGGCGAGGCCCGGCGGCGCACGGCCCGACCGGCGACCGCTTCCTGTACCTCGTGTGGACCGGGGTTCCGGCGGGCGGTGGGGAGCGCGAGATGTTCCGCCGCGCGAAGCTGAAGTTCGCGACTATCCCCCCGGCGGTGCTGACGCAGGCGTTGGCGGCTGGAGTGCTGCGAGCGACGCTGTCGCTGCGGGGGCCTGACGGCACGCCCACGTGCGGGTCACCGAAGGACATCGCCTGGTCGGTTCCCTGACCGAGTCAGCGCCGCGACCACGGGCGCCCGTGGTCGCGAAGCACGTTCAGCCCTCGGCACCGGTGTCGTCGTCCTGGCACGGCTGACCGCTGGCGTCGACGCCGTCCTCGCACTCGACGTCGTCGTCCTCTTCGCCGTCGTCCTGGTTGGCCGACGGGCCGCCGTCGCACTCGGCGCCGGTGGCCGCGTCGATGCCATCGACGCAGTCGACGCCGCCCTGCTCGTCGTCGTTCGTCTCGCCGTCGCCGTCACCGGCGGACCGGGCCTGGTTCGAGCCGCCGTTCGCGAAGGGCGAGGGCAGGTTGCAGGCGGAGAGGCCGCCGAACAGGAACGCGGTCATCAGCAGATTGCGCATCGTGGACTCCGGGTCAGGTTGCGGTGGGTTCCGCGACTGGCACCACTGCACCCGGCGTGCCACCGAACAACCCGGGTTTGCCCGTTGCACACGGCTGTTTGGTGCCAGAACCCTGTCGCTGGCCGCGAGTTCACTGTCGGAGCCCCGCTTCGCGCCACGAATCTCCCGGCGATGGCAGAAAACTGGCGCCAGCGGGTGGGCTGGCTACGGTGAAACGTCGTTCATGGGACTGGCACAGAGGATGCAGCGCCGTCCCCGCGGGAGGTCATCATGAAGCGTCTCTGGGTTCTCACCATCCTCGTCGTGGGCTGCGGGAAGCAGTCCTCGATCCCGGCCGAACTGCTCGACCTCGAGGGGACGGCGGAGCACGCGTACGACAAGGCGCTCGTCGACGACTTCGCGAGCGTCCAGGGCGACGCCGAGACCATCGCGTCGGCCTGGGCTTCCTACCGGGGCACGGCGGAAGCGGACGGGGCCTCGCCCTCCGACCTCACGTCGATGGACGACGCGGTGTCGGCGCTGTCCGCCGCGGCCGGGGCCACTGGTGACGGGATTGCACTCGCACGCGTCGCGAACGGGGTGAGCGCCCCCATGGACGAGCTCTTCGGGCTGTACGACGATCCAGTCCCGCCGGCCGTCCTCGCCCTCGACTACGGCGGCCGTGAGGTCTCCCTCGACAGCCTGGAGGAGGGGCTCGACGACGCGGCACAGGACATCGACGAGCTGGACGCCGTGTGGGCTACCGTTCGGGACGAGGTCGTGTCGGCTGGAGGCGAGGCCGAGGCCAGCGCCTACGATGCCTCCCTCCTGCGCCAGCACGAGCTCGCGACCGCGGGCGACGCCGCGGGGCTGCTCGCGGAGTCGAACAACGGCCTCGAGCTCGTCGATGCGCTCGAAGGCGTGTTCGGTGGGTAGGACATGACCGGAGACGGGTGGTGGACCGCGCGACTGGCGACCTTCGTGGCGATCGTGGCGTCGAGCTCGCTCGCGGCCCTGGCGCTCGCCGAGCTCTCCGCGGACGCGCTCGAGGACAGCCTGGATCGCGCGCTGTCGGACCACCTGCGCGCGGAGGCAGCGTTGTTCGCAGCCTCCGTGGCCCCCGAGCCGCTGGAAGCGGTGGCTCTCATCGGACAGGGCCAGGGCGCGGACGCGTTGGGCACCCGGCTCGATGGCCTCACCACAGCTACCGGCCTCCACGACGCCGTGGTGTTCGCACCCGATGGCGGCCTGCTCGGGCGCGAGCGGAGCGACCCCTGGCTGGCTGCGCGCGCTGATGCGGCGCTCGTCGTCGCGGCCCGGCTGGCGCCGACCGCCGGCACGCTCTACCGAACGGACGCCGGCGAGCTGTACCAGACCGCGTACGCCCCGGTCCCCGGCCATCCGGGGTTCGTGGTCGGCGTGGAAGGCACCGGCGAGACCCTTCGCGCGGTGGACGAGCTCGAGACGATGCAGCTGTACGCGGGCCTTGGCGTGGCGGCCGTCGGCGCGCTGCTCGGGGTCGTGCTCTCGGTAGCGCTGTCCCGCCCGTTGTCGCGCCTGGAGCGCGAGGTCTCAGCACTCGCTCCAGGCAGCGCTCCGGGCGCGATCGCCGTCCAAGGGCCCCGCGAGGTCCGCCGGGTGGCGCGGTCGGTCCAGTCGCTCCTGGCCGCGATCCGGGAGCGCGACGTGGCGCTGGAGGGATCGCACGCGGCCCGCCTCGCGGAGGTCACCACCCTGGCCGCGACCGTGGCCCACGAGGTGCGCAACCCTGCGAACGCGCTCGGGATCATCCTGCGCGGCATCCGGTCGGCGGACGGGCCGGCGCGGCGCGAGCAGCTCGTGGCCCGCGGCGAGGGCTGCGTCCGCGAGATCGAGGGGATCGTAGAGCGGTTCCTGGACCTGTCCCGCCCGATCACGCCGACGCTTGCTGCCTGCGACCTCCGGTCGGTCTGTCGGGCCGCCGCGGCCGAAGTCGAGGCGGAGCTCCACACGGAGGTGCGCGGCGGAGGCGCGGCCCACGTCGATGCGGAGCTCCTCGGGCAAGTGCTGCGGAACCTGCTCCGCAACGCCGTCGAGGCGGGCGCGTCGCGCGCCACGCTGACTGTCGAGGGACCCTCGATCGTGGCCTCCGACGACGGCCCCGGCATCGCCACGGATGACGCCGAGCGCGTCTTCGAGTGGTTCCACACGACCCGTGCCCAGGGGACGGGGCTCGGCCTGCCGCTCTCGCGTCGGATCTGCCGGGTGCTCGGAGGCGACCTGGTGCTCGTGTCCGCCCGGCCTGCCACCTTCCGCATCGAGCTCCAGGGAGCGTCGTCATGACCCGTGTCCTCGTGGTCGACGACCACGCCGCCAGCGCCGAATCCCTGGCCGAAGCGCTGACCGAGCTCGGCTACGAAGCCGACTTCGCGACCAGCGGCCGCCAGGCCCTCGCGAAGCTCCAGGAGGCACCGGCCGACGTCGTCGTCACCGATCTCCGCATGGAGGGGATGGACGGGCTCGCGCTCATGGCCGCGATCCGCGACGTCGATCCCCACCTGCCCGTGATCCTGGTCACGGCCTACGCCACCATCGACCGCGCTGTGGAGGCCACCAGGAGCGGCGCCTTCGCCTTCCTCACGAAGCCGCTGAAGGTCCCGGAGCTGGAGGTCCAGGTCCGCAACGCGGCCACGGTGCGCAGCCTGCACGCGCGCGTGGACCCCGACGATGGCGCGATCGTGGGCACGTCGGCGGCGCTCCGGAGCGCCCTGGTCCGCGCGGATCGCGCGGCGGTGAGCGACGCGACCGTCCTCGTCACCGGCGAGACCGGCACCGGAAAGGAGCTCCTCGCGCGCAGGATCCACGCTCGCTCGCCACGGGCGGGGAAGGCGCTCGTGTCGCTGAACGCTGCCGCCCTCCCCGACACCCTCCTCGAGGCGGAGCTGTTCGGGCACACCAAGGGGGCGTTCACAGGTGCCACGGCCGATCGCGCGGGTCTGTTCGAGGCCGCCCACGAGGGCACCTTGTTCCTCGACGAGATCGGCGAGCTCTCCCCGTCGGCGCAGACCCGGCTGCTCCGCGTGCTGCAGGAGGGGACGCTCCGGCGGGTGGGGGAGAACCGCGATCGGACGGTGGATGTGCGCGTCATCGCGGCGACCCATCGCGATCTCGCGAACGACCCCACGTTCCGGAAGGACCTGTTCTTCCGGCTGAACGTGATCCCGATCGCCTTGCCGCCGCTGCGGGCACGCGGCGAGGACATTCCCTTGCTGTTCGGCCACGCGCTGCGGGCGGCGTGCGCCCGGGCGAAGCGGGACGTGCCCACGGTGACGGCGGAGGTCGTCGAGGTCCTGCGGTCACACGCGTGGCCCGGCAACGTGCGCGAGCTCGTGAACCTCGCGGAGCAGGTGGCGGTGCTGTCGATCGGCGACCGCGTGACGGTCGACGACCTTCCGCTCGGACCTGCGGTTCCTCGGGACGACGGCCTCGTGCTTCCCGAGGGGGACTTCGACTTCACGGCATGGGCCGAGGGCGTCGAGGAGCGGGTGCTGCGCCGGGCGCTGGAACGGGCCGGAGGCGTCAAGTCCCGGGCGGCGTCGTCTCTCGGACTCGAGCGAACGGGATTCAACTACAAGCTCAAGAAGTACGGAATCGAATGATCTTCCTGGCGCTGGCGCTGTGGTGCTCCGTGGCGGCCTTCGCGGCCGACCCGCGGCTCGCCGTGGTGCAACAGCGCCAGGTGGTCGACACGCTGGCCACGGAGGTCGCGACCGCTCGGGCCGGGGCGGCCGACCGCGATGAGCTGGCGGACCTGATGGCCAGGTACCGCGAGGCGGCCGAGCGATTGGCCGCGCTCGAAGCACCGGAGCTCGCCGCCGCTGCGGGCGCGGAGGCGGGCGAACGGAGCGCCGCCCGCCGGGGCCTGGCGGAAGCGCTGGCCCGCGGGACCGCCGACGATCGCGACCGCGGCGTCCTCGTCGGCTGGCTCGGAGAGCCCGAGCCCCGCGTTGCGGCGTTGGCCCAAGCGCTCGACGCCGTCTCGTCGACACGCGACGACGCGGTCCGTCGCGGCCTCGCCGTGGATGTCGCCGACCAGGCGGACGTCCTCTCCCTGATCTCCGCCTACGACACGGCTCGCGCCGAGCGCGACCGCGAGCGCGCCGCGACCCAGGCGGCCGCCCTGCGAGCCCGGACCGCCCCGGGCCAGACGGGGGGAATGGATCTCGTCGTCGCCGCGGAGCGCCTCGAGCGCGAGGCCCAGGCCGCGGAGAAGCGGGCGACCTCCGCCCGCGAACTACGAACCCGAGCGGACGAGCTGCGGGCTGCAGCCCTCGCCCTGTCGGTGGAGACGCCATGATCCTGTTCGTGCTCGGTGCCGCGGCCTCGGCCGGAACGACCGCGAGCGTCGACGTGCTCGCCGGGGCCCGCGGCGATCCCGAGGCCACCCTCGAACAGCCGACCAACGGACCGGACGCTGGCCTCGAACCCACCGCCACCGCCGCCGTCCTCGCCGAGGTCCGCCGATCCTGGAAGAAGGGCCCGTGGCTCGGCGTCGCGGGAGAAGCGTGGACGTATCTCCCCGAAGCGGACCCCACGCTACTCCGGGTGGCGCCGCGCGGCGGTCTCGCGCTCCGGCTCGGCGACCACGCCCACCTGGACGCCGGCGCCCGCTACGCCCTCGAGATCGTGCCGCTCCGGACCTCGCTCGACAGCGGAAGGGCCGAGGTGACGCTGGCCACTGGGCCGATCCTCGGCGACCACGCCTTCGACCTCGTCGCAACCGGGGTCGACCGCGCCTGGTTCGGAACGCCCGCCTGGTCGTTCCGGACCGTCGAGGGGGGAATGACCTGGGCGTGGCAGCCCTCCGACTGGCGGTTGGGCGCCCGCGCGACCGGCCAGGCGAACGCCGGCTCCACGATCGGGCCTGGAGGGGCGCTCGAAGCGGCCACCGGGCAGCAGCTGCGACTGGGCGTGTCGACCGGCTACACGAAGGGGAGTGTCGACGTCTCGGCCGACTACCGCATGTACCTCGCGTCGGAAGGGCAGGTCGAGGACGCCGTCCGGCCGCAGTTCACGCCGATCGGTGAGTACGACGACGACGCGGACGCCCTTTCGGCCGGCGGCTTCGTCCAGCACCGGCTGTCCGCGACAGTGGGAGCGACCTTCGGGCTGTGGACCCTCTCGGCGGACGCGCTCGGCCGAATCCGGATCAACGAGGACGGCCAGTCGAGCGCGGCTCTGACGCGGACCGGCCACCTCGCGTTCGATGTCGGCCGGGACCTCGGCGACGACGGGTTCCAGGTGCACGGGGTGCTCGGCGTGAACGGCTTCGCCACCCCGACTGGCGCCGGCTCGTTCGATCCGTACGGCTGGCTCGGTGTCCGCTGGCGACTGCCCCCGTAGGACCATGCCAGGGATTCCCCGAGCACCGGCAGTTTCCTGCCGGCGTTACCCCTTCGTCCGTCGGACCGACGCCGTCAATCGACCGGCACGGGAGCTGCAAGGCGGCGGAACAGGAGGACGAAATGTACCTGTTGCTCTGCACCCTGACGGCCGCGTTTGCGGACGAACCCGTGGCACTGGATGCGCTCCCCGCACCGGTCGTCGCAACCCTGGCCCGCCAGTGGCCGACCGCTCACCCGGTCTCGGCCGCGCGGGACGGTGACGAGCTGGAGGTCCTCCTCGCCGACGGCACGCGCCAGTTCGAAGCGATCCTGAAGCCGGATGGCACCTGGCTCGAGACCGAAGAGAAGGTGGAGGCGACGGCACTGCCGCAAGTCGTCCAGGCTGCGGCGCAGAGCCACGGCCGGATCGTGCGGGCCGAAGTCCGAACCACCCCCGACGGGCACGCGGACTACGAGGTCGTGGTTCGAGGCAAGGGGAAGGACCTCGAGCTCCACGTCGACGCCGCGGGGGTCGTGAAGGCGCCCGCGGAGGACGCGGACGAGGAGGATGAGGAGACCGAGGGCCACGACGGCGCGGACCACCACTGAAATCCCTCCGGTCGCACGGGGAGGGTCACCCCTGGGCGAGTGGAGCGCGCGCGACGGCCCGCGACAGGAGCAGCACGCAGAGTGCGAGCGCTGCGAACCCAGCGCCGAGCGCGAACACGGCCTCGGGGCCCGATCGATCCCAGACGATCCCGGCCACGAGGCTGGCAACGAGCGTCGTGACCCCGTTGGCGGCGGAGAACAGGCCCATCGCCGAGCCTCGGTGGCCTGCGGGCACCTGATCGGCCAACAGCGCCTTCCCGACGCCATCCGTGAGCGCCATGTACAGGCCGTACACCGCCATCAGCGGCCAGACTCCGGCTGCAGGCGTGATCGCGAAGCCCGCGTACACGAACGCGTACAGCGCCCACCCGAGCGCGATGATGCCCCAGCGGCCGAACCGGTCGCTGAGCCAGCCCGCGGGGTACGAGGAGACCGCGTAGATCACGTTGTACACGGCGTAGGTCAGGACCACAGCCCAGGCGGAAATGCCGAGGTCCTCGGCTCGCAACAGCAGGAACATGTCGCTGCTGTTGGCCAGCGAGAAGACGAGGAGCATTCCCAGCACGGCCCAGTAGGACCGCGGCAGGCCGCCGAGGTTGCCGCGCTCTTTGGGCTGCGGGGGAAGGGGCTCGTGGGGCGCCTCGTCCACGATCCAGGTGAGCCCGAACGACGCGAGGCCGAGGCCCGACGCGACGAGGAACATCAGCCGGTAGACCCAGGGAGGAGCCTCGGACGCCGCGTCCCCCGTCGGAGTGCCGGTCAACGCCCACATCAGCGCGGCCGCGAGGAGCGCGCCGACCAGCGCGCCGGCGGTGTCGAACGCCCGGTGGATCCCGAAGGCCCGGCCACGCTGCGAGGCGGGCACCAGGCTCGCGATGAGCGCATCGCGCGGGGCACCCCGGAGGCCCTTGCCGAACCGATCGAGCAGCCGCCCGGCGAGGACCCCGCCCCAGCCCGTTGCGCCGGCGATGATCGCCTTGCCGAGGACCGGCAGCCCATAGCCGGCGCGAATCCAGGGAACGCGTCGGCCGTCCCGATCGCTCCGGATCCCCGAGAAGGCGCTCATGACGGCCACGAGCAGGACCGCGGCGCCCTCGATCCCGCCGAGCTCCGTCTTCGAGGTGTGCAGCACACCGACCAGGAACAGCGGCAGGACCGGGTAGACCATCTCCCCAGAGACGTCGGCGAAGAACGAGACAGCACTCAACACCCACAGCACGCGTGGCAGGGGCGGATCGAGATCCGGTGCGGCGTCGACGTGGCTCACCACAGCTCCCGGCTCGGAGGCACGCCGCCGACCTGGCTGCTCGGCGCACCTCGTCGACGCTCGGCGGGCCCACGGACGCCGAGGGTCCCCAGCGGCGGGCTGCGGCGCGTCGCGTGCGAGGTGTCCGGCCTGTCGACGCCGAGGAGGAGGTTCATCGCGCGGGATTTACCCGCCGGCCGCGGCGCGGGCCAGTTGCTTCGCCCGGGTTCAGCACCCCTCGTTGTCGCCCTCGTGCTCGCCTTCCTGCTCACAGTCCACGCCGTCCTTCTCCTCATCGTCGCCCTCCTCGGCGTCCTCTGACAGCGGATCGGCCGACTTGCTCACCGTGGTCGCACGATCGACCAGAACGTCGGTGCCGAACACGGTCAGGGTCCACGTGCCGTCGCCGTGGTCGACGATGCCTTCGCTGACCCCGCCGATCGCCGCTCCGCTCCTGGCGGTCTGGACGTCCGAGGCCGAGAAGTAGTGGTTCCCATTGTACTTCCCGATGAACTTGACGGGGCCCGACCCGACCACCAGGGCGCCGGGGTTCACGTCCAGGCCGAAGAGCTGGTACACACCGCGGTCCGCGACGAGCGTGGGGGCGCCCTGGACCCAGGTCCGCGCGTTGCCGGCGTCGTACGAGGCGTCCTCGTCGTCGACTTCGCCGTCCCCGTCGTTGTCCTGGTTGGCGGAGGGGCCGCCGTCGCACTCCGCGCCGGCCGCAGTCAGGCCATCGACGCAGTCCACTCCATCGTCGTCCTCCTCGTCGTCGCTCTCCTCGTCGTCGTTCTCCTCGCCGTCGTCCTGGTTGGCGGAGGGGCCGCCGTCGCACTCGGCGCCGGTGGCGGCGTCGATGCCGTCCACGCAGTCCACGCCGCCCTCGTCGTCGCTCTCCTCGTCGTCGTTCTCCTCGCCATCGTCCACGCTCACGAACAGGCGGTCGGCGTGGAGCGTTCCGTTGGTGCGTGCGGTGATCGCTGCCGAGACCCGCTGGCCGGGCGCAGCGGCAACGCCGAGATCGACGCTCGAGCTGCACGCCGCGAGCAGCGCGAGCAGCGGGACGAACGTCAGGTTCAGGTTCGGGTTCATGGGTTCTCCTGGTTGGGCTCTGCGATGCCACTGCGAGACTCGTGCCAGACAATTGCGCTCTTTGAACCGTCGAGAAGGTCGGCGGATCGACAGATTCCCGTCGATGCCGCGCCAGAATCCTGACGGACGCTGCGGCCTCAGCTCCGCGCCGCCGGATCGACGGTCGTACCGGTGTCGACCAGCACGTCCTCCCCGTCGAGGGTGACCGCGTAGCTCGGCAGCGGCGCGGTCGCGATCCACCTTGGC
>JBEBJW010000071.1:0-12696 GCA_040079715.1 Myxococcota bacterium
AGATCGGGTCGTTCGAGGCCGACTGGCAGTTCCCGTCCGTCCCGACCCGCCCGGCGATCGACGTGTTCGTCGCGTGGGACACCGTGGCGGCCGACGCGTACGCGGTGACGCGCGACCCGACGAGCTACGACACGCTCGCCCTGTTCCGGATCGCGCTGTCCCGGACCGACGTGGTCGACGCGCTCGCGCTCGGGACGATCGAGGCGTCGATCACCGGCTCGTGGACGACGTCGGCCGACGGCCTGACCGAGTCGGCGCTGTCGGAGCTCCGCGGCTTCGATCCGACGACCGACTACCAGGTCGACCCGACCCACACGTTCCTGCTCGCCCTGTGCGACGTCGACGGCGACCGGCTCGACATCCGGACCGGCCTCGTGCTCGAGCCGAACGCGGCCCAGTCCGGGACGTTCGTCGCGATCCCGAACGGGGGCTCGGCGACGTCGTTCGTGTCGAAGCTCGACGGGGACGTGATCCGCACCGCGTCCGGGTACGACGCGTACACCGTCGACTGGTCCGGCGTGACCACCGACGGGTACGGCCAGCCGTTCGACGCCGACCGCGCCGACCGGCTGTTCGTCGGGTGGTACACCGACGTCGACGAGGCGGACGACGTGGCGTCGCGGATCCTCGACCTCGACGCGACCGCCGCCGGCTGGTGGACCATGCCGACCGGCGGCGCCACCGCGGCGGCGCTCGGCGACGCGACCGGGGCGGACGGCGCGTTCCCCGGGTTCGGCCCCGATGGGGTGTACGTCGTCGGGGTGGCCTGCTCGACCTGCCTCGCCGGCGCCCCGCTGTGGATCGCCGGACTGGACGTCCGCGACGGGGGATAGACATTCCCGCTGGACGGATCGCGGGGAGCGGTGTACCAGATCGTGTCCGCCCTCTCTGGACCCGCCTACACGCTTAGCTCACTTGGTAGAGCACATGCTTCGGGGCATGGTGTACTCGGTTCGAATCCGAGAGCAATACCCAACCAGCGGGCCCAACTCGGGCGGACAACCTTCATCCATTCCTGCTCGATGGCTCACCGCTCGGCCAGGATCACCCCGGTCCGCGGAGCGAGCTCGACCGACAGCGTACCGTCTGCGCTGATCGCGACCTCGGCGCTCGACAGCGCGTCGACCATCGTGGCCCCCGGCGTGAACGACACCGCCGCCGCCACCGTCGCCGGTTCGTCCGCGGTGTTGATCACCACCAGCACGCGGTCGTCGTCGGTCGCCCGCTCGTACGCCAGGATCCCCGGACCGTCCGCGTCGCTCGCCACGAACGTGAGGTCGCCGCGCCGGAGCGCCGGATGGTCGCGGCGGATCGCGGTGAGCTCCTGGATGTACCGGTACAGCGGGCCGTCGGTGCGGTACCCGGTCGGCCAGATCGGCTCTCGGTTCGCCGGGTCGTTCCCGCCCGAGAACCCCTGCTCGGTGCCGTAGTACAGCACCGGGATCCCGGGCTCGGTCAGCAGGAACAGGAGCGCCGTCTTCAGCGCCCGCTCGTCCGGCTGCTGGTTCAGGAACCGCGGGACGTCGTGGTTGTCGATGAAGTTCACCGGCAGGTCGACCGGCGCGACCCCGACGCCGCCGTCCTGCGGTTCGAGGCCCCAGTGGTCGAGCCGCTCGGCGAACAGGTCCTCGACCGCCGCGGTCGGGCCGCCGTGGGCGAACACGCCGTCGAACACGCGGTACTTCTGGCTGAAGTACGCGACCGAGTCGAGCTCGTCGGTGGTGGTGTACCCGCCGATCAGCGCGTCGTCGCCGTCGAACGCCTCGCCGAACAGCAGGAAGTTCTGTTTGCCGAGGTCCGCCGCGTGGGCGCGGATCGCCGGGCAGAACTCGGTCCAGAACCCGTGCTCGACGTGCTTGACCGTGTCGATCCGGTACCCGTCGATGTCGGTGTGGGTGATCCAGTCGGAGAACACGCGGATCAGCGCCTCGCGGACGTTCGGGTTCTCGGTCGCGAGGTCCTTCAGCCCGCCCGGGAAGTCGCCGTACACCACCTGGTCGGACGAGCCCCAGTCGTCGACCCGTCCCATCCGGTTGTACCAGTCGGGGTTCTGGAACTCGCTCGGCTCGGGCGGCATCCGGTCGATCGCCGGGTCGTACACCCAGCCGAGGGGCGCGTCGCCGCTCTCGCCGAGGCTGGTGAACGCCTGGATCCGGCGCGGATCGAACCCGGGATCCCACTCGGTCACCAGATCGAGCTCGTCGCTGCCGTTGGTGGCGTAGTACGCGGTGACGTCGCCCTGGCCGTTCATGTTGATGTCGTAGTAGAACAGCTGGCCGACGTGGTTCACCACGATGTCGACGATCACCTTGATCCCGTGCTGGTGCATCACGGCCACCAGCTCCCGGAGCTTCGCGAGGTCGCCGAAGTGCGGGTTGACCTCCTCGAAGTTCTGGGTCCAGTACCCGTGGTACCCGGCGACCCCCGCGTCCTCCTCGACGTTCGCGACCACCGGCGAGATCCAGATCGCGGTGACCCCGAGCGTCTCGAGGTACCCGACCTGGTCGATCAGCCCCTGGTAGTCGCCGCCCTGGTACCGGGCGAGGTCGTTCGGGTCCCAGCTCTTGTTGAAGTCGTTGTTCACGTCGCCGTCGGCGAACCGGTCCACCAGCACCTGGTAGATCACCTCGTCCCGCCAGTCGTCGACGTGGTTGGTGATCGGGGGATCCTCGAGGAACAGCGAGTGCTCGCACCCCGACGCCAGCAACACCATCCAGACGGGTTTCATCGGTGGGACTCCGAGTCGAGCCACCACTCGGCCCCGATGCCCACGAACTGTTCGTGGTTCGAGTCGTGGCGGGGGTCGTCGACCGCGAACCAGCTCCGCGCGTCGTTGTTGAGGTAGCTGTACACGTACTGGAGGCGGACCTGCGGGCGGGCGTAGCTGCCCGGGCGCGGCTGGATCGCGGGCAGCACCGCGAACTTGGTGATCAGCGGCACGTCGTGGGCCTGGGTCCGCGGGTTCAGCCCGTCCGGCCGGAGCCACTGCTGGGACAGCTCGACCCCGAGCGACACGACCTTCGCCGGGTACCAGGTCGGCCGGACCGCGACGTTCGCCTCCCACCGGTCGTCGACGTCGATGTCGTTGCTGTCGGCGTCGGTGAACCGGCGGACGTACGCGCCGGCCTGGACCGAGGCGGGGCCGAGCTCGTGGTTCGCCGACAGCGCGATCAGGTGCTCCTGGGCCTTCTGGGCGCGGTAGTCGACCGCGAGCCCGTCGGGGACGGACAGATCGCCGTACGCCGCCAGCCCGGTCGCCCGCTTCAGCCACAGGTGGACGAAGCTGTCGTCGGCCCAGCCCCACAGCGAGACCTGCGCCCCGAGCACGCTGCCGGCGTCGGACGGGAGCTCCTGGACGAACTGGTCGTCGTGGAGGCGCTCGCCGGCCGGGAGCACCTGGAGCTCGGCGTAGCCGGAGACCCGCGTCACCACGTCGTCGCCGAACGTCCGACCGGCCTTGAGCGACGACACGATCCGCTCGCGGTCGAGGAACGACACCTGCTCGACCCCGACCCCGCCCGCGACCGGCAGGGCCTGCGTCTGCAGCTCGTAGTCCCCGGACGCGAGCCGACTCGCGCCGACCTGGGCCTGCAGCGTCCACCGCTCGTCCGGGCGGAACGCCGCGCCGCCGCCGACGGTGTTCAGGTCGTCGAGGGGCCAGAAGTCGAGCAGGTACACGTCGTCGCCGCGGTACATCCGCGACCCCGCCCACGCCGACCACTGCTCGGTCGCGACCACCTCGGCGTACAGGTTCCGCAGCGCGAGCGACGCGCTCCAGCTCCCGGTCGCGTGGAACAGCTCCCCGGCGACCGCCGGGGTCACCACCACCCGGAACGACGGCCCGTCCGGCGTGTCCTGCGCGAACGCGAGGTCGAGCTCGACGTACGGCGCCTCCTGGAGCCGGGTGTCGTAGGTGACGACCGACGCGGGCTCGCCCTGCCCGCCCGTCGCGTCCACCGACGCCTGGACCCGGCCGTACGACCCGATCGTGACCTCACCGGCCTGCGCCGACCCGAGGACCCACGCGGCGATCACGGGCGCACCCAGATCGCGTACTGCCAGCTGTCGAGGCCGATCGGGAGCTGGCCGCCGCTCGCGGTGACCCCCGCGCCGCCGGTCGCGTCGACGAACGACACCCCGTCGATCCCGAGGGCCGACACGTCCGGGGTCAGGTCCCGGTGGGTCGCCCCCTTGTTCATCGCGACGATCGCCACGTCTCCGCCGCCGTTGTCGCGGGCGTACACCAGGACGTCGTCGTCGACCCACAGCTGGACCCGCGCCCCGCGCCGCAGCGCCTCCGACGCGTACCGGGCCTGGCCCATCGCCCGGACCCGGTCGAGCAGCTCGGTCTGGTTCGCCGACAAATCGGGTTCGAACATCATCATCCGCCGGTTGTCCGGGTCGCCGCCGCCGTGGAGGCCGATCTCGTCGCCGTAGTACATCAGCGGAACCCCCGGCTGGGTCAGGGTGAACGCGAACGCGAGCGACAGGCGGTTGATCACGTTCCACTCGGTCACGGTGGTGCCCTGGGCCATCGGGTCGAGCTCCTGGCCGTTCCAGAAGTCGCCGACCTGCCCGTCGACCGCGCTCGCGAACCGGTCGAGGTCGTGGTTCCCGAGGAACGGCGACATCACCGCGTCGCCGTACGCCGCCTCGTTCGCCGCGACCCGCGCCTCGAGGTCCCGGAACGACCGCCCGCCGACGAACGCGTCGCGGATCGCCCACAGGAGCGGGAAGTCGAACTGCCCGTCGAGCTCCCAGTCGTTGACGTAGTTCATGATCTGGCCCTGGCCGCCGGCGTCGGTGAACGTCTCGCCGACGAGCCAGAACGGGGCCCCGCCGCCGAGCTCGTAGTCGTCGCGGAGCCGCATCGACAGGGTCCGCATGATCACGTGGTCCATGTGCTTCGCGGCGTCGATCCGCACCGCATCGACGTCGTGCTGCTCGACCAGCCGGAGGGTGTCGGCCACGACCCGCTGCTTGATCGCGTCGTTCTTGTAGTTCAGATCCGGCAGGTACCCGGTGAACCAGCACTCGACCGGCTTGACCTCCCACTCGCACCCGGCGGTGCCGCAGATGCAGCCGTCGCCGAACCAGTCGGGGTGCTCCTGGACGTAGGTGTGGTCCTCGTGGACGTGGTTCAGCACGAGGTCGAACAGGACCCGGATCCCGCGGGCGTGGGCGGCGGCGATCAGCGCGTCGAGCTGGTCCTCGGCGGAGGCGGAGGCGTCGCCGGACCGCTCCTCGATCGCCAGCGGATCGGTCGGCCAGTACCCGTGGTACCCGGAGAACTGGTGGACGCCGTCGGTGCCGAGGTACGCCCCGTTCGGGTTCTCGTACACCGGCGACAGCCACAGCACGTCGACGCCGAGCGTGTCGAAGTACCCGTCCTCGATCGCGTCGATCACGCCCTGGAAGTCGCCGCCGCGGTAGTTCCCGGGCGCGGCGACGCCGGCGATCGGGTCGAACAGGTCGAACCCGGCGTCCCCGTTCCGGAACCGGTCGACGAACACGAGGTACATCGTGCCGTCCTGCCAGTCCCACGCGTCCTGCTCGACCCACAGCGGGACGAACACCGGCTCGTTCTCGGCGTGGCGGCCGGCGGTGTCCGCCGCCCACAGCCGCACCGAGTGCTTGCCCGGGGCGAGGCCGGTCGCGTCGACGGTGATCACCCCGTCTCCCCCGACGGTCGCGGCGACCGCCTCGTCCCCGACCGTCACCACCACCGAACCCGGATCGATCGGGGTCGCGTCGCTGGCGGTGGCGAACTGGAACGTCGCGGTGACCCGACCGTCGGGGGTCGCGGCGGCCGACACCGTCTGGAGCAGCGGGACCGTGCAGTCCCCGACCCGCAGATCCCGGTTCTCGGTGGTGCCGTCCCACCGGGTGTACACGTTGACCGGCAGCGCGCCCTCGTACACCCCGTCGTACACGAACCGGTGGCCGTACTCGCCCGGGGCGAGCGCGCCGAGGTTCACCTCGCGGAACCCGTCTGCGTCGGGTGCGCCGAGGGCGGTCGGGGTCCACCCGTCCCACTCGCCGGCGACCTCGACCGCGCCTACGCCGTCCGGTGGCTTGTGCCGGACGATCACGTCGCAGCTCCGGGTGGTGACGATGTCCGGCACGGTGGTCGTCTCGACCGGCCCGTCGTCGTCGTCGCCGTCGCCGCCGTAGGTCTCGCCGGACGGATCGAGGTCCCCCGGGGTCCACGGCACGTCCGGGACCTGGTCGCAGTCGGGACCCAGGCAGTCCGACGCACACCCCACCCACGCCATCGCCAGGATCGTCATCGGTCCCCCCCGGAACAAGCTGCGTCGCTCGGGACGAGCACCCGCGCAGACCACGCGGGCATCGTCAACTGTGCCGGGTCCAGCCCCGGCTCCTGCTCGACCACGTCGAACCACGACCCGGACTCGCCCGGGATCCCCACCACCTGCGCGGTCCCCGACCCGTTGACCACGATCAGCGCGCGTTCTCCGGGCGTCGCCCGCGCGAACGCGAGCACCGGCCCGTCGGCGAGCAGCGGCAGCCGGACCCCGCGCCGGAGCGCGTCGCTGCACGCCCGGGTCCGCCCGATCCGCCCGACCCGGTCGAGCAGCCACTGCTGGTCGGACGACCACGCGGCCGGCATCGCCCGCCGGTTGTCGGGGTCGTTCCCGCCGGCGAGGCCGAGCTCGTCGCCGTAGTACAGCACCGGCGCGCCGGGGAGCCCGAGCACCACGGCGTGCCCGACCAGCACCCTCCGGTACACCGCCGGGTCGGCCGGCTGGGGCGGCGGGGCGGTCCACGGGTCGCCGGGATCGTCGCCGGCAGCGGCGGTGGTGAACCGCACCATGTCGTGGTTGCCGAGGAACGGAGACATCACCGCGCCCGAGCCCGCGTACCGGGCCTCGGATTCGGCGATCGTCGCCTCGAGCGCCCCGGCGTCGCCGTCCCGGACGAACGACCGGAGCGCCCACAGCGTCGGGAACTCGAACTGGCCGTCGAGGCCGAACGGACCGAGGCCCATCGCGATCGCGTCGGCGCCGTCCGCCCCGGTGAACGTCTCCCCGACCAGGAAGAACCGCGTCGGCCCCTGATCGAGCGCGCGGCGGAGGCCCCAGGTCAGCGCCCGGAGCCCGTCGATCCGGAGCATCGGGACCGCGTCGACCCGGAACCCGTCGACGTCGAACCGCCGGGCCCACCCCACGGTGTCGGCGACGACGGTGGCGGCGACGTCCGGGTTCTCCAGCGCCAGATCCGGCAGGTACCCGGTGAACCAGCAGGTGCCGATCTCGTTCGACCACGGACAGTCGTAGTTCCCGCACAGACAGTCCGGGTTCTCGTGGAACCACCCGTCGTCGGCGTGCAGGGTCCGGTACGGGTGATCCTGGTGGACGTGGTTCGGCACGATGTCGAGCAGGACGCGGATCCCGCGGGCGTGGGCGGCGGCGACCAGCGCGTGGAGATCGTCCTCGGTCCCGAGCGCCGGCTCGACCCCGTCGGGCGAGATCGGCCAGTACCCGTGGTACCCGGTGATCGTGTGGCGTCCGTCGGTGGTCTCCCACCACCCGTCCGGGTTGCGGTACAGCG
Organism: Myxococcota bacterium; assembly: GCA_040079715.1. Taxonomy (GTDB): domain Bacteria; phylum Myxococcota_A; class UBA796; order UBA796; genus JACKER01. The sequence goes on from JBEBJW010000071.1 coordinate 7,573, forward strand.
GCGACAGCCACAGGGCCGACACCCCGAGCGCGTCGAACGTCCCGGCCTCGATCGCGCGGGTCACCCCCGGGAGGTTCCCGCCGAACCGCGCCCCCGGGTCGTCCCCGTGGACGGCTCCGTCCGGCCCGGCGTACCGATCCACCACGATCTGGTAGATCGTCGCGCCGTTCCAATCGAACGGGGTCGGCTCGACCCACAGCGGGACCACCAGCGGCTCCGCGGCGAGCCCGTCGCGGTCGGACGCCGAGAGCTCCACGGTGTGCTTGCCGACCGGCACCCCGGACAGATCGACCGTCAGCCGGCCGGCGGTCTTCCGGACGTCGACCGGGACCTCGGCGCCGTCGAGGGTCGCCCGGACCGAGCCGGGATCGAGCGGGGCGTCGCCGCGGAGGAAGGTCGCGGTGACGACCACCCCGCCGTCGGGGGTCGCGAGCGCCGACGCGAGATCGAGCGCGCCCGGACCGCAGTCCTCGACCCGCAGCACCGACCGGACCTCGCCGGAGTCGTCGTCGACGTCGACCAGCGCCGCGAACGGGTCCGGCCGCTCGAGCCCGTCGACCGAGATCGCGTACCGGTAGTCCCCGGCGGGCAACACAAGGTCTGCGCGCCAGGCGCCCGGCTCCACCGGCTCCATCGGGTCGGCGGTGGGGTTCCACCCGTCGAAGTCCCCGACCACCGCGACGTCGGCGTCGTCCGGGACCGACGGGTCGACCAGCCACACCGCGACCGTGCAGTCGCGGTCGGGCGCGCACCCGGCGAGCACGGCGGCGGCGGCGATGGCGGCTCGGCGCTGCATCACCGCTCGATCGTCGCGCGGTCGGTCACCCGGAACGGGATCGGCGCGTCGATCGTGCCGCCCTGCCAGGTCTCGGCCACCAGCGCGTCCGGCCCCAGCTCGAGCACCACGAACCCGATCTCGCTCGGAACCAGGTCCGAGCCGGGGGTCACCGGCGGGTACGCGAGGCGGTCCCGCTCGACCGCGCCGTCGGGGTAGATCTCGGACTCGGGCCAGTTCCCGCCGGGCGGGAGCACGTAGTACAGCACGCCCTGCGCGGCGCCCCGCCCGTACGTGTCGACGACCTGGCCGTCGTACCGGAGCGGGAGCATTCGCTGGTACAAGTGCTCGTGACCGGTGACGACCACGTCCGCCCGGCCGTCGAACAGCGCGGTCAGGCCGCGGGTGGTCGCCTGCTCACCGCCGTGGCGGGTCCCGGCGTCGTACGGCGGGACGTGGAACGTCGGGATCGTCCACCGGTCCGGGTCCGCCCGCTCGAGGTCTGCGTCGGTGAACTCGAACTGGACGCCGTCTGCGCCGAAGTCGTCGCCGGTCTCGGTCGACAGGAGCACGAGGTGCGCCGGTCCCACGTCGATCGCCGACCACGGCGCGTCGCCGAGCGGGAAGTACCGCAGGAAGTCCGAGGTGTCCGGGTCGTGGCCGGAGCCGGGGGTGTCGTGGTTGCCGACCGCGGGTGCCACCGGGACGGTGGCGAACAGCTCGCGACCCTTGTCGAACATCGTCCACCACAGGCCGGGCAGGTCGTCGGCGGCGAGGTCGCCCGCGACCAGGATCAGTCCGGGATCGTGGGCCACGATCTCCGCCGCCACGTCGGACCACCGGCGATCGTCCCCGTTGTCCTGGAGGTCGGACACCGCGACGATCCGCAGCGCGTCTTCGTCTGGCGCCGGGATCACCGCCCGTCGGATCTCGGTGGTGGTGCCGGCGCTGTCTCGGACCCGGTACCACAACTCCCCGGTGGCCAGGATCCGGACGTGGTGGACGGTGCCGAACACCGCCCCGACCGCGAGCTGGCCGAGCGCGGGGGTCGCGCCGTACTCGACCACCCCGAGGCACGGGACCGATGTCTCGAACCCGACGTCGACCGAGCCGTCGGCGAGCGGCATCAGCCACGGTCCGACGTACGGGAACACGATCGACGCGTGGTAGTCGAGGCCGTCGCGGCTGTCCCACGCGTCGGTCACCGGGTCGTGGACCACGAAGTGGAGCGCACGCGCGTCGAGCGGGACCGGCAGCACCGCGTCGTACCCGGACGCGGTGGGGGTCATCGGCGCGTCGGCGAACCACACCGTGTCGTATCCGACGAGCTCGGTGTCGAACCCGGGCTGCTCGTTCCACCCGTTCCACCCGTAGTGCAGGGTCAACGCCGCGGCGTGCGCGAGCGGCCCCGCGTAGTGGACGGTGAGCGAGCCCCCCGGCACCGGGACCTGGGGCTCGACCCACACCGCCGGCTGGACGTACGGGTCGAGGACCGTCGGCGGCGTGCCCGCGGTCGTCGATGGGCTCGACCCGTCGAGCGGCGTCGACCCGCCGTCCACGGGATCGGCGCTGGCGGTGGTCGGAGACCCGTCCGGGCCCGACGCCGGCGGCGGAGGCGTACAGGCGGACCACGCAGCGATCACCCCGACCATCGGCCACCCCGCGGAACTCCGAGCGGAGTCACTATAGGCGAACCGGGGGGCCCGGTGGCAAAAATCTCGTCGGATCAGCGAACGATCGTCGCCGTGTCGATCGCGCGGAACGGCGCGGGCCGAGTCGGGGTGCCGCCGACCCAGGTCGACCGTCACGAACCCGATCTCGCTCGGCGCTCGCTGGTCGCGGGGTTCGAGCTGAGGGAACACCAGCCGCTCCCGCTCGGCCGGTGTGAGATGGGCCCGGACGCAGCGACGCCCGACCCGCGGGTGCGGATCGGGCGTCGGGGTCAGCGGGTCAGCGGGTCAGCGGCGGTTACCGGGACCAGTGGCCGGGGACCCACCCGCGGTTCGGGGTGTAGTGGCCGGCGATCCACCGCTCACCCGGGCGGTTCACCTCGCGCCAGTAGCCCTCGACGTACACCCCACCGTCCCAGTACCCGTCCTCCCACACGTACCCGGTGCGCGTCTCGACCGGCCGGTAGTGGCCCGGGACCCAGAAGCCCGCCTGATCGTAGTGTCCGGTCACGAACACGTACCCGGGGCGGTACACCGGAGCCGAGCGGGGATTCCACGCGTCGAACCCGAGGTTGATCCGAACCACCGGGGTGGCGACATGGACCACCGGCCGCACCACCGGGCGCACGACCGTCGGGTGGACCACCACCGGGCGGTGGACCACCACCGTGTGGTGCACGACCGGGCGGGGGTGGGTGACGATCACCTTGGCGGCGAACGCGGAGCTGCTCGGGAGAGCCAGTGCCACCGCCAGCGCCATCGTGCGAATCATCGAACCCATCGTCTCCTCCTTTCGCTGGTTCTGACGCGCCAGCGGGAGGGTCCTTCGTCATGATCGTCGCCCGAGTCGTCACGGAACGTCACGGCGCGGCGTCGCGGGGTGGTGCGGCGGCGTCGGCCCACAGGCGGATCTGGGCGGCGGCGTACCGGAGGTACCGGTCGGACGGCTCGGTCGCGAGCGCCTCGGTAATCGCCCGCCCGGCGTCCGGGTACCGCCCGTCGACCACCGCGTCCTCCGACGCCCACAGCGCGCGGGTCTGGGTCCGGGCCCGGTCCAGCGCGACCGGATCCGCCGGAGCCGACAGCCACGGCTCGATCGGCCGGGGGTCGAGGTGGGCGTTCCGGAACCGGACGTTGTCGTACCCGAAGAAGTACTCGATCACCGGCTGATCGTCGGTCAGCACCGGCACGTCCCCGAGCCACGCGAGCAGGGCGTCGTCGGCGGCGACGAACGTGCCGAGCAGGTCCTCCGGCGCGTCGAACCCGACCGCGCGCAGATCGTCTCCGACCGGGCCGACCATCCGCGCCCGCAGCCGGTCCGGGTCGATCGACAGCGGCCGGCGGCTGGCGATCGCCACGCCCTCGTACCCGTCCGGCATCCACAGCGAGACGTGCGGGAACGTGTCGAACAGGGTCCGGATCAGCGTCTTCTGGAGGTCCTCGTACCCTTCGTGGAGCGGGATCCACTGGGCGAGCACCCCGTCGTCGGCCAACCGGGCCGCGGCCAGCGCGTAGAACTCGCGGCTGTACAGGTTCACGACGCCGGCTTGCTGGGGGGGCGGCGGCTCGAACGTCAGCACGTCGAACGTCTGGTCGGTGACGAGCAAGAAGTGACGGCCGTCCGCCACGACCGGCCGGACCCGCGGCGACGCGAGGAACCGCTGGTTGATCGGCTCGAACCACGGGGCGAGCTCGAACACCGTCCGGGTCAGGTCGACCGCGTACACCGGGTCGAGCTCCGGGTACAGCGAGACCGAGCCGACGGTGGTGCCGGTCCCGACGCAGATCACCACCGCCGACCGCGGGTCCCGGTGGAGCAGGGTCGGCAGGTGCCCGAGCGTCGCCATGTACCGGCGGAACGGCGGGCGGTTGTTGGCGTAGCTCGTCCCGTTCACGATGAGCTGCTGGTACTTTCCGGTGTGCAGCTCGTCGTATTGCATCACCAGGAACGCGGCGTCGGCGGTCTCCTCGAACGCGACCGCCTCGCCGGTGAACGCGGTCTGGGCGTCGCGGAGGTGGTCCGGGCCGACCACCACCAGGCCGGCGACGATCGTCGCGACCGCGAGCCCGCCCTCCGCCGCCATCGTCCGGGTCCGCAGGTGGGGCGCCGCCCCGACCACGACCGCGAACAGCGCGAGGTTCGCCGCGATCAACGCCACGAACGCGCCCTCCGCCCCGAGGACGGGCAGCAGCCAGAACCCGGTGACCAGCGACCCGAGCACGCCGCCGAGGGTGTTCGCCCCGTACAGCAGTCCGATCCGGGACCCCACCCGGTCGAGCGACCCGACCGCGACCTCCGACGCGAGCGGGAACGCGAGGCCGAGCACGATCGTCGGGGGGAGCAGGACCACCGCCGCCAGCGCGATCAACCCGGGGAGCGAGCCGCCGGTGATCGGGGTGTACGCCGCGAACATCGTGAGGACCAGGCGCGACCGGCCGAGCACGGTGAACGACACCAGCGCCGTCGCGGCGATCGCGAGCTGGACCCGGGCGAACGACGCGACCGGATCCGCGCGGGCCGCGGTCCACCGGGCGCACACCGCGGCCCCGATCACCAGGCCCACGAGGTACACCGCGAGGAACGTCGAGAAGGTGTACACGGTGTGCGCGGCGAAGTACCGCAGCATCCGGAACCACAGCACCTCGTACCCGATCGCGGTGAACCCCGAGCCCCCGAAC
>JBEBJW010000072.1:0-12445 GCA_040079715.1 Myxococcota bacterium
TCCGCTGCAGCCCCGCGGCCCGGCCCACCCGTCGGGTCGGCCCCATCGCCTCGTCGCTGTGCGGATAGGTGTGGGCGTGCTCGGGCACGTCGGCGGTGGACACGAGGAACGGAGGGCGTGTGCTCATCGGGCACACGTATCTCGGTCGTCGGAGGGTGGGATGGAGGGGCTGGTCGAAGGAGCAGATGGGCGGTGCCGGTGCGCGTGGGGCGCGTCCACCGCCGACTACGTCGCGTACCACGACGAGGAGTGGGGCCGACCGGTGGGCTCGGACGCGCGTCTGCTCGAGAAGTTGTGCCTGGAGGGGTTCCAGAGCGGGCTGTCGTGGCTGACGATCCTGCGCAAGCGCGCGGCGTTCCGCGCGGCGTTCGCCGAGTTCGACGCCTCGACCCTCGCGCAGTGGGGGCCCACCGACGTCGAGCGGCTGCTGACCGACGCCGGCATCGTGCGGCACCGCGGCAAGATCGAGGCCGTGCTCACCAACGCGCGCGCCACCCTGGCGGTGCAGCGGTCACACGGCTCGCTCGCCGCGTTCGTGTGGGCGTTCGAGCCACCCCCGGAGGAGCTGCCGCCCCGGATGGACCTGGCGACGTTGCGGTCCCGGGCGACCACCCCGGCCTCGCTCCGCCTGTCGAAGGCGCTGAAGCGCGCCGGGTTCACGTTCGTCGGGCCGACCACCGCCCAGGCGTTCCAGCAGGCGATGGGGATGGTCGACGATCACCTCGACGGGTGCTGGGTCCGCGCCGAGGTCGAGCGCGAGCGCGCGACTTTCGTACGCCCAGAGGTTCCGTCGGACCCCGGTGGTGGGTCGAACCAACGGAGGTGACCGTGGACGCTCGGTGGATGGGCCTGTTCGCGCTCGGCTGCGGCGGCGACGGCGAGCCGGGGAAGCCGACCGGGGACTCGGGGGGAGACACGGCGTCGCCCCCGGTGACGGTGGCCCTGCCGCCGGTCGACCCCGGGCTGCACCTGGGCGTCGCGGGCGTGCCGAACGACCTGTTCGGGGACGAGGCGGCGCCCGCGTTCGCCGAGGTGTTCGCCGGGCTCGCCGCCGACGGGTTCGATCGGTTCGTGCCGGTGTTCCTCACCAGCGAGTCGGGCGAGGGAGGGCCGTTCGCCACGTACTTCGCGCCCGGAGAGGCGTTCCCGCCCGACGTGTTCGGCCCCGTCCCGCCGGAGCTCACCTGTGAGGGGCCGTTCAACCCGTTCGTCGCGGCCCAGGGGTCGGTGGGGATCGTGTTCCCGGGGTACTTGCTCGCGCTCGACCAGCCGTTCACCGTGCCGGTCGACGAGGGCAACCTGCGGGACCGGTTCGAGGCGCTGCTGCGCGACTGCCTCGGCGGCGACCCGGCGCTCGTGTCGGACGTGTACAGCTACGACGAGCCGGCGAACAACTACATGGCGACCCTGTGCTGCGACGCCGACCCGGCCGCGACGTTCGAGCTCGGCAACGTCGCCCGGCTCGACGCCGTGAGCTCCGAGGTGCTCGGGGTGCCCACGCTGGTGGTCGAGGCGCCGGTGCCGTTCTTCCTCGCGCAGGTCGCCGACGCGTGGGGCATCGACCCCGCGATGATCGACGGGATGATCACCGACTTCGAGGCCGGGGTCGCGCAGACCGCGCCGGTGGCCGACCGGTACGGGTTCGACGTGTACCCGGTGGACCTCGACCCCGACCTCGGCACGATCGTCGACCACGTCGCGCTGGCGCGGCAGGCCGCTCCGAGCGCCGCCCCGCTGGTGGTGCTCCAGGGGTTCGGGATGGCCGACATGGAGATCGACGTGGGCACGCCGGGGCGTCAGCCCACCCGCGACGAGACCCGGGCGATGGCGCTCCTCGCGGTGTCGGCCGGGGCGGAGAGCGTGTACTGGTACGGCCAGAGCGCGCTCACCGCCGACGACCCCGTGTGGGCCGACCTGCGCGAGGTCGCGGCCGACCTGCGCGCGGCGTCGGGGGTGTTCCAGCTCCCCTCCGTGCCGTGGGACGCGCCCGCGGGGGTGCGGGTGGACGCGCGCGCCGCCGACGGGTTCACCTGGGTGTTGGCGGTCGAGCACACCGGCGCTTCGGCGACGGTGTCGCTGCCGGAGGGGGCCGAGGTGCGCGACGGGTGGACGCTCGAGCGCCTGTGGGCCGCGCTGTCCGACCACGCCGAGGCCCCGATGCGGCTGTTCCTCGGCGGGGTGTCGCCTCGCCCGGGACCGATGCTCGGCCAGGTGACGGTCGACGATCCGCACCAGCCCGCCCGCGCCCCCGCCGACGGCCTCGAGGTGGTCGCGGGCCCCGAAGACGGGCGGGTCCTCGCGCTCGCGCGGGGCGATCGGGTCGGGCGAGCCGGCACCGGCGGGGTCGAGCACCCGCTGTACGACGGCACCGGCTGCACCGACGCCGCCCTGTCGCGGGTCCACCTCCGGTGGCTCGGCGAGGGCCGGGTCGAGGCGATCCGCCCGATCCACCGGCGGGACGGCGATCCGCTGGAGATCGGCGCGCTGCTCGCGCCCACCCCGGCGACCTGGCTCCGCGGCACGGGGCGGGCGCCAGGCTGAGGCCAGGACCGACGCCTCCTCGGGGTGGAGGCGGGCGCGTCAGCTCAGGATGTCGAGGTCCATCACGCCCACCGGCAACACCCGCTCGACGATCCGCTCGATGATCGTGGTGCACCGCTCGGCCGGCGACCCGTCGGTGGGCACCAGGGCCCGCGGGACCAGCGCGATCGCGATCCGCTCCCGCCCGACCGATCCCGCACACAGCTCGATCCGGTAGGCGCCGTCGTCGGTGCGGTCGAACAGCGCCGGCGAGACGGCGTCTTCGTCCGACAGGGGCGTCTCGAGCCGCCACCGACCCGCCCGGCGCCGCATCACCACCACCACCCGCGCCTCCGGATCCGGCACCGGGTCGACCAGCACGGCAACTGCCTCGCCAGCGCGGATCCCGTCCTCTGCGTCCAGGACGGGCGGTCGCACCACGCGGATCGGCCACCCGTGCGCCGGTCCGGGCAGGCGGGGCCGGCCGAGGCTCGACTCGGCGCGGCGGTCGGCGAACGCGCGGGCCTGCGGCGGATCGAGCAGGTCGTACCGGGCGAATCGTTCACGGAGGGCGCGTACGGCCGGGGTCATGGGAGCGTCATGGGAGTGCGTCCAGGTCGTCGAGGCGGGACAGTGCCGACACGGCATACGCCACGTATCTCCGGTACTGTATCTTCGGAACGGGCACCGAGGGGTGCCACTCGGCGCACACCCGGTCGCGAAATTCGTCGCCGAGCCGCTTCGAACCGGGATCCAGCCGCGCTGCGATCTCGAGCTGCGGGCGGATCGCGCCGAGCACTTCGGGGAGCACCTCGGCGAGCGCGCACCGAAACGTGTCGTACGATCGGGTCCCGCCGTTGGTCGCGAGCTCCGGGGGCAGATCGCGGGCCAGCAGCTCGCCCCACCGCGTGTCGCGATCGCCGGTGCCGCCGTCCCGGGCCCAGCGGATCAGGTGGTCGAGCCGGCCCTTCAGCGCGACCAGCAGCACCCACGACCGGACCGGGCCGTCCGGGAGCTCGGGCGGATCGGCCTCGTCGTCGGCCGACGGGGCGCACCGCGCGTCGACCGCCGGGCGGTCCCCGAGGGAGAAGTCGCGCCCGACCTCGAACCACAGCCGATCCCGCAGGTACCGCCGCAGCCCGCGCACCGTCCGGGCGTACAGCGCGTCGAGCCCGAGCACCCGCTCGACCATCGCGCCGTTCGCCGGGTCGACCGCGGCGTCCGCGACCAACGCCCGCAGCCGCGCCCGCCCGCGCCCCCGGTTCTGCTCGACCACCCGCCAGGCGACGGCCGGCGCGGTCCGTCCGTCGGCCCAGTGCTCGAGCAGCCGCCCGACCACGTGCAGATCGAACGCGACCTCGATCGGCAGCCGGGCGAACCGGAGGGCTCGGTGCCGCGCGCGCCGCGTGTCCGGGAACAGCCACCCCGAGGTCCGGCTGCCGTAGCCCCGCCGCACCGCGCAGCCCGCCATCGCAGCCCGGTGGCCGGGCGGCAGCGCGTCGACCAGCCCGGTCGCCGGTCCGTCGGGTGACGACTCGAGGATCCGCGCCACGACCTCCGCCCACCCGGGGACCGCGTCCGGTTCGGTGCGCCCGGGCCCGAGCAACCACCCGAACCAGGCCTCGTCGACCCGCTCGCACAGGTCGACCTCCACCGGCCGCGGCAGGCCGCGCACCTTGGCGATCGACCGGGCGGTGGACCGCGCGATCGGCCCGAGCTGGCGCTGGAACGACCGCTCGATCGACCACGGATCGCCGCGGAACCACGCCGACCACCACCCGTGCGCGAGCTGGTCCTGGGCCGGATCGGGCGCGTGGTACACCCGCCGCCAGCTCGCCCGCTCGACCCGCTCGATCTCCCGCCGGACCAGCTCGAGCGCCGCCAGGCCCCACGCGATCGGGTCGTCCGGGGCGGCCACCCCGGCTGGGAACCGCTCCTCCGACGCCGCGAAGTGCCGGAACGGGGTCAGGCGGGCGGTCGTCTCCCACCCGCCGATCGCCTCGGCCGACGCGAGCAGCGCCGCCCGGGCCGCCGGCGACGGAGCGGGCGGATCCGCCGCGACCCGCTCGAGCACCCGGTCGATCAGCGCGGCGTCGTCGCCGAACGTCCAGTCGGCGAGCGCCCGACGGGCCTCTCCGATCGACCCGGCCCTGAGGGCGTGGGCCGCGGCGAGCGCGCGCAACCGGACCCCCTCCCGAACGCGGACGTACTCCCGCCACGACATCGGGCCGGCCGGGTCATCCTGCTCCAACGCCGGACCCCACCATCGCGAACGCCCATATCCGGGCGCGCGCCCCTCATCGACCCGGGGCCGATCCGAGCGCCCGAGCCCGGTCGCGGACCAGCGCCAGGCCGGTCGCGGTGGGCATCGCCGCGATCTGGTCCGGCGTCCCGACACCCACCACCAGGCCGCCCGCCCCGCCGCCCTCTGGCCCCAGGTCGATCACCCAGTCCGCCTGCGACACCATCCCGAGGTGGTGCTCGATCGTGATCATCGTGTGGCCGGACTCGACCAGCCGGTGGAGGACCGCGATCAGGGTGGCCACGTCCGCCAGGTGCAGCCCGGTGGTCGGCTCGTCGAGGACGTACACCGCGTGGCCGCGCCGGCTGCCGAGCTCGGCCGCGAGCTTGACCCGCTGGGCCTCGCCGCCCGACAGGGTGGTCGCGGGCTGCCCGAGCGTGAGGTACCCGAGGCCCACGTCGACCAGCGCCTGGAGCTGGCGGTGGATCGTCCGGTGGTGGGTGAACAGCGCCAGCGCCTCGTCGGCGCGCATCGCGAGCACGTCGGCGATCGACCGCCCCTGCCACCGGACCTCGAGCGTCTCCGGGTCGTACCGCTTGCCGCTGCAGGCGTCGCACACGACCCACACGTCCGGCAGGAAGTGCATCTCGACCAGCTTCGCGCCGCGCCCCTCGCAGATCGTGCACCGGCCGCCGTCCGGGCTGTTGTACGAGAACCGGCCCGGCCCCCACCCGCGGGTCTGCGCCCCCGGGATCTGCGAGAACAGCGTGCGCAGCGCGTCGAGCACCTTGGTGTACGTCGCGGGCGTGCTCCGCGGGGTCCGCCCGATCGGGCTCTGGTCGACCACCACCACGCGGTCCACCTTCTCGCCGAGCTCGACCCCGCCGTGCGGAGCGGCGAACACCTCGGCCCCGGTCGCCGCCTGGAGCGCGGGGGCGAGGGTGTCCATCACCAGGGTCGACTTGCCGGACCCGCTGACGCCGGTGACCGCGGTCCACACCCCGGTCGGGAACGCGACGTCGCCGCACCGGAGGTTGTTCCCGCGCGGGTCGCGGACCATGATCCACGCCCGCGGCGTCCGGACGACCGGTCGGGCCGGGAGGTGATCGATCCCGGCGAGCCACCGCCCGGTGATCGACGCCGGGTTCGCGATCAGCTCGGCCGGGGTCCCGGTCGCGAGCACCGCGCCGCCGTGAATCCCGGCGCCCGGACCGAGGTCGATCACGTGGTCTGCCCGGCCGATCGTCTCCGGGTCGTGCTCGACCAGCAGGACGGTGTTCCCGAGGTCCCGCAGGCCCTCGAGCGTGCCGATCAGCCGGTCGGTGTCGCGCGGGTGGAGCCCGACCGTCGGCTCGTCCAGCACGTAGGTGACGGCGCACAGCCCGGCGCCGAGCTGCGACGCGAGGCGGATCCGCTGCGCCTCGCCGCCGGACAGGGTCTGGGCCGCGCGATCGAGCGGGAGGTACCCGAGCCCCACGTCGACCAGGAACCCGAGCCGGCCGCGGAGCTCCTGCAGCGGCCGCTCGGCGATCGTCGCCGCCGCCCCGGTCGGTCGCCAGGCCTCGCCCGCGGCCTGCGCCCGATCGACCGGCATCGCGGTCAGGTCGGCGATCGACGCGCCCCCGATCCGCACCGCGAGCAGCTCCGGCCGGAGCCGCCCGCCGCGACACTTCGGGCACGGGCGCTCGGCGACGAGCCAGGTCAGCCGCGCCTGCCACCCCTCGAGCACCGCGAGCAGCCCGGGCCACACCCGGGCCTCTTCGACCGTCCGGCTGGTGCTGCCCCAGTTCTGGGTCCACCGGACGCTCACCGGCGCCTCCAGGCCCTCCAGCAGCGCGCCCCGCGCCTCGTCCGACCACGACGTCACCGGATCGGCCGGCGACGACCCGAACCGCTCGAGCACCGCCTCGATCAGCCCGCGGTTCCGGCTCGACCGCGCCACGACCGACCCGACGCGGGGCTCGATCGCCTCCCACAGCCCGAGCTGCGGGTTCGGGAACAGCCGCTCCGGGACCACCGTGGCGGTGATCCCGACCCCGTCGCACCGCGGACACGCCCCGAGCCGCGCGTTGAACGAGAAGTGCCGCGGGGTGAGCTCCCCCTCGAACACGACCCCGTGGTCCGGGCACTCGGCCCGCACCGACAGCGGGATCGCCGCCCCCGACCGCGGGACGAACCGCGCCGCGCCGAACCCGATCCGGTACGCCGCCTCGACCGCCTCGACCACCCGCGCCAGCGGCGTGCGTTCCGGAACGATGCGGTCGATCACGAGCTCGCAGCCGTCGCGCAGGGCGGCGATCGCGTCCGGCTCGGTCAGCTCGACCTCGTGGCCGCTCCCTCCGCGCCCCGCCGGATCGCCGACCCACAGCCGGGACCAGCCGTCGTGGATCAGCCCGTCGCGCCGAACTGCAGCGTCGACCGCCGGTCTGAGCCGCGCGACCAGCCACCCGGCCCCGGGCTTCGCCTCGCGCAGGGCCACCGCGGCCTGGGCGGGGGGGAGCGCCCGGACCTCGACTCCGCACTGCGGGCAGTGGACCTGGCCGATCCGGGCGAACAGCAGCCGGAGCACGTCGTTGATCTCGGTGACCGTCCCGACGGTCGACCGCGGGTTGTGGCCCGACGCGCGCTGATCGATCGCGATCGCGGGCTGGAGCCCCTCGAGCCGATCCACCGGGGCCCGCTCGACCCGCCCGAGGAACCGCCGGGCGTAGGTCGACAGGCTCTCGACGTACTGCCGCTGGCCCTCGGCGAAGATCGTGTCGAACGCGAGCGAGGTCTTCCCGGACCCGGACACGCCGGTGATCACGGTCATCTTGCCGAGCGGCACGTCGACGTCGATCGACCGCAGGTTGTGGATCCGGGCCCCGCGGACGGTGAGCTGATCCGGCATCTTCGGCCGGCGCGGACGGCGCGGCTCGTACACCGCCGCCGGCTCGGCCGCCGCCTGACCCGTCAGCTCACCGAGCTCGGCCAGGACCTTGCCGGTGGGCGTGTCGAGCCGGGCGAGCTCCTCCGGCGTGCCGACCCCGACGATCGCGCCCCCGGCTGCGCCGCCCTCCGGTCCGAGGTCGATCAGCCGGTCGGCGACCTTCACCAGATCGAGGTGGTGCTCGACCACGATCACGCTGTTGCCGGCGTCGACCAACCGCTGGAGCGCGGCGATCAGCGTCCGGACGTCCTGGAAGTGCAGCCCGGTGGTCGGCTCGTCCAGCAGGTACAGCGTCGAGCCGGTCGCCGGGCGGTGCAGCTCGGTCGCGAGCTTGACCCGCTGGGCCTCCCCGCCGGACAGGGTGGTCGACGCCTGGCCGAGCGAGACGTAGCCGAGCCCCACGTCGCACAGGGTGCGCAGGACCCGCGCGATCTTCGGGACGGCTCCGAACGTCTCGAGCGCGGCCTCGATCGTCGACTCGAGCACGTCGCGGATCGTCAGCCCCTTCCAGGTGACCTCGAGCGTGTCGGCGTTGAACCGCTTCCCGCCGCACGACTCGCAGGTGACCTCGACCGGCGGCAGGAACTGCATCTCGACCAACCGCACGCCCGCGCCCTCGCACACCTCGCACCGGCCGCCGGCGACGTTGAACGAGAACCGGCCCTTCTTGTACCCGCGGGCCCGCGCCTCCGGCGTCGCCGCGAACAGGTCCCGGATCGCGTCGAACACGCCGGTGTAGGTGGCGGGGTTCGACCGCGGGGTCCGGCCGATCGGCGACTGGGAGATCTCGACCAGCTTGTCCACCTTCGCGAGCCCGGTCACCCGATCGCAGCCCACGGCGCGCTTCTCGCGCACCGACGGCTCGAGGACCTCGAACACCAGCGACGACTTGCCGGATCCGGACACGCCGGTCACCACGACCAGGCACCCGAGCGGGAACTCCACGTCCACGCCGCGCAGGTTGTTCGCCCGCGCGCCCCGGACCCCGATCGCGCCGTGGGGCGTGCGCCGCTCGGGGATCTCGATCCGCTCCTCGCCCCGCAGCCACCGGGCGGTCGGGCTCGCCTTGCTGGTCAGCAGCTTCTTCGGCGGATCCGCCGCGACCACCACCCCGCCGTTCCGCCCCGCACCGGGCCCCACGTCGACCACGAAGTCGGCGGCGAGGATCGTCTCGGCGTCGTGCTCGACCACCAGGACCGAGTTGCCGCGGTCGCGCAGCCGCCGGAGCGCGCCGAGCAGCCGCCGGTTGTCGCGGGCGTGGAGCCCGATCGACGGCTCGTCGAGCACGTAGGTCACGCCGTTCAGCGCCGACCCGACCTGGGCCGCGAGCCGGATCCGCTGGGACTCGCCGCCGGACAGCGTCGCCGCCGAGCGGTCGATCGTCAGGTACCCGAGGCCGACCTCGTTCAGGAACTCGAGCCGGCCGCGGATCTCGACCAGCAGCTGCTCGCCGATCTCCTTCTCCGCTCCGACGAGCCGGATCCCGGAGAACAGGGCGTGCGCGTCGGTGACGCTCATCCGGGCGAGCTCGGGCAGCCGCTTGTCGCGGAACGTGACCTTCCGCGCGACCGGGTTCAGCCGCTCGCCGCCGCACCCGACGCACGGTCGGCTCACCCGGAACGGCCCGAGGTTGTTCCACGCGGTGTACTGCCAGATCGACTCGACCATCGGCAGCAGTCCGCGCCAGATCCGCTCCCGGGCCTCGGTCCGCTCCCCCCGATCGATCGTGGTGGTCCACGCGACCGTCGGATCGCCGTGGATCAGCCCGTGACGGACGTCCTCCGGCCAGTCGCGGACCGGAGCCGACACCTTCGCCCCGAGCCGCTTCGCGATGTCGACCAGCATCGCGGCGTCGAACTGGGCGAACGGGAGCTTGCCGTCCTCGGTCAGCGCCCGGAACGCGCCGGGCACCGGCAGGGACGGGTCGAGCAGCCGGTCGAGGTCGAACGACTCGACCGCGCCGAGCCCGTTGCACTGTGGGCACGCGCCCTGCGGGGCGTTGAACGAGAACAGCCGGGGCTCGAGCTCCGGGATCCCGACCTCCGGGTGGTCCGGACAGGCCCGCTCGGTCGAGAACACGAGCTCGCGCTCGCGATCGACCCACCCGACCACCGCCGTGCCCTTGCCCAACCGCGCCGCGGTCTCGATCGCCTCGTACAGCCGCGTCCGGTCTCCCGGATCCACCTTCAGCCGGTCGACCACGACCTCGATCGTGTGCTTCTCGTACCGGGCGAGGGTCGGCGGGGCCTCGAACGTGGCCGGCTGCCCGTCGATCCGCGCCCGGACCCACCCGTCGCGGTGGAGCTGGTCGAGCTCCTTGCGGTACTCGCCCTTGCGCTCCCGGACCACCGGCCCGAGGACCTGGACCCGCTCGCCGGCGGCCTCGACCACCAGCTTGTCGACGATCTGGGTCACCGACGACCGCGACACCGTGCGCCCGCACTCCGGGCAGTGCGGCGTGCCGAGGCGGGCCATCAGCAGCCGCAGGTGGTCGGCGATCTCGGTGACCGTGCCCACGGTGGACCGTGGGTTCCGGTTGACCGTCTTCTGGTCGATCGACAGGGTGGGCGACACCCCCTCGACCGCGTCGACCGGAGGCCGCTCGAGCTCGCCGAGGAACTGGCGCGCGTAGGCCGACAGCGACTCGACGAACCGCCGCTGGCCCTCCTTGAAGATCGTGTCGTACGCGAGCGACGACTTGCCCGATCCCGAGACCCCGGTGAACACCACCAGCTGGTGCCGCGGGACGTCGAGGTCGACCCCCTTGAGGTTGTGGACGCGCGCGTTCCGGACGCGGATGTGGGTCGGCTCAGCCACGCCTCCGACCTCTATCTACTGAACGTACGTTCGGCTACCGCCGGGCGACGATCCGCGCCCCCTACCCAGGGTGCCCGCCGACGACGTGCCCCGGGATCGCGTCGTACGGGTGGCGCCAGCCGGGGAGCGCCCGGATCGCGTCGAGCCACCGCTCCACGTTCGGCCACGGGGCGAGCTCGAGCTCGGCCTGGTCTGCGGGAAACCACAGGTAGGCCGAGCACGCGACGTCGACGACCGTGGGCGTCTCCCCGAGCACGAACCGACGGTCGGCGAGCTCCCGGTCGAGCCGGCCGAGGTCGGCCACCGCGCGGGCCCGCAGCCAGTCGAACACCGCAGGCGCAGCGCCTCCCGACCGCTTCAGGTGGCGGAGGTTCGGGACCGAGATGCCCACCCGGTTCGCCTCCCAGAACAGCCACTGGGTGACGAGCGCGAGCCGGGCCTCGGACTCCCCGCCGAAGACGCCGAGCTTCCGCGCGAGGTACACCAGGATCGCGTTCGACTGGGCGAGGACGGTCTCGCCGTCGACCAGCACCGGGACCTCACCGTACGGGCTCACCGCCAGGAAGTCCGCTCGGCGGTCCTGTCGCGGGACGTCGAGGTCCACCGTCCGGATCTCGTGCGGCGCGCCCGCCAGGACGAGCGTGGCGACGACCTTGTAGCTGTGGCCGGACTCTCGGTTCGCGTACACGATCACGTTCCCTCCCTCACCTGCGCCGGGGCGAGCCGAGCGTCGGCGTGCCCTCGAGGCACCGCTCGAGCGTCGCCAGCACGAGCTTCCGGTCGAGCGGCCGGAGCAGGAACGCGGTCACGCCGAGCTTCAGCGCCATCTCGACGTCCTCGTCGCGGAGCGAGCTCGCCACGACCTTGCACCCGTCGACCAGCAGGTCCTCGACCAGCGGCCACGCGTCGTCGAGGCCCACGTCGATCACCGCCATCTGCGGGTTCTCGGCCTGGCTCGCGATCCGGGCCGACTCCACGTCCGTCACCAGGTTCACCTCGAGCCCGCCGCGCTCGAGGTACCGGTTGAGCGAGATCCCGAACGGATCCGGGTCGACCACCAGCAGCCGGGTGCCCGCCAGCCGCTCGTTCAGCGCGACCGACGACCGCGGCGCGATCGTGTCCTCCGACACCTTCGCCGGCGGCAGGATCACGGTGAACGTGCTCCCGGCCCCCTTCTCCGACTCGACCTCGATCCGGCCGCCCATCAGCTCGGCGAGCTTCCGGCTGATCGCGAGCCCGAGCCCCGACCCGGACTGCTCCCCCGCGACCCGGGACGAGGCCTGGGCGTACTCGTCGAACGCCTGCTCGATCTCCTCGGCGGTCATCCCGATCCCGGTGTCGCGGACCCGGATCGCGATCCACGCGTCGCGCTTCGGGGTGGCTCGCTCGATGATCAGCTGGACCTGGCCGCGCTCGGTGAACTTGAACGCGTTGGTCAGGAGGTTGGTCACCACCTGGCGCAGGCGCATGTGATCGCCGCGGATCAGCCGCGCCCCCGGCGACACCCGGGCCGAGAACATGTTGCCGCTGGCCGAGGCGAGCGGACCCGCGACCCCGCGGATCTCGTCGACGATCTGCGCCATGTCGACATCTTCGAGCACCACCGCGAGCTGCCCGACCTCGATCTTCGACAGGTCGAGGATGTTGTTGATCAGCTCGACGAGTTGTCGGCCGGCGCCCGCGACCTTCTTCAGGTCGTCCGACAGGTCCGGGGCGCGCTCCTCCGCCACGTCGTGGAGCATCTCGGCGTACCCGACGATCGACGACAGCGGGGTGCGCAGCTCGTGGCTCATGTTCGCGAGGTACGCGCTCTTCGCCCGCGACTCCGACGCGGTGCGCTCGGCCTGCTCCTTCAGCACCTTCACCAGCTCCTGGAGAGCCTTGATCCGCGCGTCGACCCCGCCTCCGGTCACCAGGACCGGCGATCCGCCCGGGGA
>JBEBJW010000073.1:0-12338 GCA_040079715.1 Myxococcota bacterium
GCTGGTTTCCCGCTCGACCGCTCGGGGCTGGTTTCCCGCTCGACCGCTCGGGGCTGGTTTCCCGCTCGACCGCTCGGGGCTGGTTTCCCGCTCGACCGCGTCGGCCGCTTCACGCCGCGGCGGTTCGGGTGCGGCGGCTCGCCAGCGCCCGCGCGAACCACGTCGCCTCGGTGGCGAACAGCGCTGCCCCGAGGCCGACCGTCGCCCACCCGCGCGCGAGCTGAATCGGCGACAGCGCGGCGCCCGTCGGGGCCCACCAGAACGTCGCGATCGCCATCCCCGTCAGCAGGGTCGACGCGACGTGGACGAGGTACTCGCCGGACCGCAGGCCGCCGAGCGGGGCCCGCGACGACCGCTCGAGCAGCACGTCGATCCCGTTGTTCAGCTGGTCGACGGCGAACAGGCCCACCACCAGCGGCCGAGCGAGCGGGGGGTCGACCAGCATCACCAGCACGATCCCGAGGAACAGCACGTGGCGGACGAGGTGGGTGACCTCCTCGGCCACGCTGCCGGGCTGGGCGTACAAGCGGAACCGGTACAGGTGGAAGTACAGGACGTCGGCCGCGCCGATCAGGGCGGCGACCATCAACAGCTCGAACGTGGGGCTCACGGACGCTCCGGGGGATCGACGGGGCAACACCGCGCGACCAGCGCCCGGGCCGTCGCGAGCAGCCCCTCGAGGCGGGCGATCAGCGCCGGACCGTCGAGGGCGTACACGACGTGCCGGCCCTCCTTGTACGACCGGACCACCCCGACGCCGTGCATCACGCGCAGGTGGCGCGAGATCACCGAGCGATCCTGGGGGTGGGCGGCGGCGAGGGTCGCGATGTCCGCCGGCCCGACCTCCGCCAGGGTTCGGAGGAGCGCGCAGCGCGTCGGGTCCGACAGCGCCTTCAGCAGCGGGTCTTCGAACGCTTCGGCGACGCAGCTGGGGGACGGTCGATCGGCCATGTCGTGTGTATATGTGCGTCTAGGTGCACATGTCAACCCGAGTGTCGCTGTCGCCGATCGTCCACCGTCGTGGTACCGACCACGGCGGAGGTGCCGGGTGGACACGGTGCTCGATCTGCCGCACGCCGACGCGGTCGCCGCCGTCCGCGCCGCCCCGATCGCGTGGGTGCTGATGAACCCGGTCGAGTACCACGGGCCGCACCTGCCGCTCCACACCGACCAGCTCCTGTCGACCGGGTGGATCGCCGCCCTCCACCGGGCGCTCGGGCATCCGGGCGAGCCGGTGATCGGGGCGGTGGTCGCCCTCGGCGTCGAGCCGACGGTCGGGCCGGGCACCCGGGCGGCGTCGTTCGCGGAGGTGCGTCGGGCGGCGATCGGCGCCTGCGCGAGCCTGGCGGAGCTCGGCGCGACCGCGATCGGGGTCGTGACGTTCCACGGGGCGCCGCTGCACAACCTCGCGCTGGCGGCGGCGGTGTCGTGGTGCCGGGCGCGCGGGATCCGGGCGGTGGCGCCGTTTCAGGAGGTGATCCGCGAGCTCGGTCGGTCGGAGCTGCCCCTGTTCGACGCGGTGGCGCACGAGCTCGCGCCCGAGCACCGGGCCGGGATCCGGGCGTCGCTGGTCCACGACTTCCACGCCGGGCTGCTCGAGACGAGCTTGATGCTCCACTGGTGGCCGGCGCAGGTGTCGGCGATCCACCGGACCCTCCCGCCGTGCCCGCCGGTGACGCCGTGGCGTCCGCTCGCCCTCGCGGCCCGGCTCGCCCGGGGTCGGCTCGGCGACGAGCTGCGGGTCGCGGCCCACGGGGCAGGGTGGATCCGCACCACGCCGTTCCCGGGCTACACCGGGAGCCCGGCGCTGGCGACCCCGGCGATCGGAGCCCGGTTCGCCGAGGCGGTCGTCGACGGGGTGCTGCCGGTGGTCCGGGCGGCGCTGGCGGGGGAGGCGACCCCGGCGCCGCCGTTCCGGTGGGTCGGGCCGGCGTCGCTGTGGGGCGCGGTCCGGCCCTGACCGGGTCGGACCGCGGTCGATCACAGGCAGCTCTCGTCCGTGCAGACGAACGTGGTGTTCGCCTGGTAGAACCCGTACGACGGACCGAACGACACCCCGACGTCGTCCGGCAGGTTCTCGGTCGCGCCGACTCCGAAGTCGCAGGCGACGGCCTCGACGGTGCCGCTCAGCACGTACAGCCCGCCGCCGAAGTCGGCGACGTTCGATGTGACCGCGACCCCGTCGAGCTCGATCACCGAAGCGTACGCCGACACGAACAGCCCGCCCCCCTCCCGCTCGACCGCGTTGCCGGTGATCGAGCCGCGGGTGAACGTCAGCTCGCTCAGGCCGGTCGCGTACAGCCCGCCGCCCTGGACCCCCTCGTTGTGGTCGACGTGGCTGTCGACGAACGTCCCCACGCTGTCGAACAGGTAGATCCCGCCGCCGCTGTCCGCGTAGTTGTCGGACAGCGTGCACCGGGTGCAGGTCAGGTCGCCGTACAGCGCGCTCACCCCGCCGCCGGAGCCGCGCGGCGCCACGTTGTCGCGGATCTCCACGTCCTCGAGCGTCACCGCGCTGCTGGCGTACAGGGTCAGGCCGGCGCCGGCGTTGTCGGCCACCGCGACGTTCCGGAGGGTGACCACCGCGCGCCCGTCGATCCGGACGCCGGGTGCGCCGCCGGTCACGGTGAGCCCGTCGACGGTGACGTCGTCGGCGCGGATGTCGAGCGCAGGGCCCCCGCCGTCACCCAGGAGGGTCACCGCCGCCGAACCGACGCCGACGACCCGCACCGCGTGATCGATCGTCACGTCCCCCGGGTACACGCCCGCGCACACCGTGACCTCCCCGCCGATCGACGCGTGGAGCACCGCGTCGGCGATCGAGGCGTACGCGACCCCGTCGGCGGTCACGATGCCGTCCTCGGACGTCGCCGGGTCGCAGTCGGTGTCGACGCCATCGCACGCCTCGGGGAGGCCCGGGTGGACGTTCGGGTCGGTGTCGTCGCAGTCGTCGGCGGCCACGACCCCGTCGCCGTCGAGGTCCGCGCCCGGGTCGGTCGCGCCGGTGTCGGTGTCGGCGTCACTGTCGGCATCCGCGTCGCTGTCCGCGTCGGCGTCGCTGTCGGTGTCGGTGTCGGTGTCGCTGTCGGAGTCCGTGTCGCTGTCGGTGTCGCTGTCCGTGTCGGCGTCGACGGACCCGTCGGCCGGGGCGCTGTCTCCGCCGTCGTCCTTCGACCCCCCGATGCAGCCCGCCGCGAGCGTCGTCGCAGCGATCATCCACCCGGTCCGGCCCATCGCACCCTCCTGGTGGCCTCCTGGTAGTCGGAGCACGGCGGGGAGCGCCAGTTTCTGGATGTTTCATTCTTGGCGGCGCGGCGGAGAGCGATGCGGTGATCGACGTTCGAGCGCCTCCGCCGGCGGTCGGGTACAGTCCCCGACCGAGGTGAACGATGCGGTGGATTGGGCTGATTGGGCTGCTCGGGTGGAGCGCGATCGCGGGGTGCAGCGGCGGCGGCAAGGACGAGCCGACCACCGACACCGACGCGGACGGGGGCGACGCCGACACCGACGCCGACAGCGACACCGACACCGACACCGACGCGGACTCGGACAGCGACACCGACAGCGACGCCGACACCGATCCGACCGGCGACACCGCGCCGACCACGATCCCGTTCGCGGTCTCGTCGCCGGACTTCGCGTCGTCGGCCGGCGACCCGCTCGCCGCCCAGTGCCCGTCGGTGTTGCCGGACCCGTTCAGCTGCGACGGGCCGAACCCCGAGATCGCGTGGGAGGGGGCGCCCGCCGGGACCGTCGCCTACGCGCTGATCTTCGACGACCCGGACGCGAACTTCTTCCCGCACTGGGCGATCTTCAACATCCCCGCCACCGAGGCCGGGCTGGCCCAGGCGATCAGCGGGGGGACCGTGAACCCGCACGTCCTGCCGGAGGGCGCGATCGAGCTCCGGAACGGGACGAACGACGTGGGGTACTTCGGGTCGTGCCCGCCGACCGCCCACATCTACCGGTGGCGGCTGTGGGCCCTCGACGCCGAGATCACCCCGGGGGCGCCGACGTTCGGGGCGCTCGAGACCGAGGCGGACGCCCACGCGCTGGGGACCGCGTCGATGTGCTCGATCTTCCGGCCGTAGTTCACCTTCGCCCCCGACTTCGATCGGCAGGGTCGGACGCGCGGACCGCCCGGGCCCAGGCGGCCGGATCGTCGAAGTCGTCGCCGGCGGCCGGGTCTCCGACCGGGATCCGCGCCGCCCCGGACAACGCCGCCCGCAGCCCGCCGGGGATCGGCCGGGCGCGGATCGCCGCCACCAGGGCCGGGTCGAGCGCCACCGGGTGCCCGTCCCGACCGTCCGGATCGACCGGGACCGCCGAACGACCGTCACCCAGGGCCGCGATCAGCGCCCGCAGCGTGTCCGGCCTGGCGGGCGCCACGTCGACCGGGGTGACGACCGCCGCGCCCACGACGTCAACGACGGTCAACGCGAGGTGGAGGCTGTCGATCGGGGTGGTGGTCGCCCACGCCCGGTTCTCGACCGCGACCACCCCGGCGGGCAGCGCGGCCGTCACCGCGTCGGCGGCCGCCCCCACCACCACGATCACCCGGTCGGCGATCGGCGCCAGCGCCGCGCACCACCGCGCGATCAGCGGCGTCCCGTGCCACGACAGCAGCGCCTTCGGGGTGCCCATCCGCGACGATCCACCCGCGGCGAGCACGATCGCCGCGTGAACCCGCGGGTCGGCGGCGCGGTTACCGTTCGACATCAGGACCGAACTCCCGGTCCCGGGGAGCGGATGGACCGCACCAAGACCTCGTTCCTGCACCGTAGCGTGGTGCTGGATCACGCGAGCGCCGACGCGCTGCACCGGATCGCGCTGCGATCGGCGCAGGTCCACGTCGAGCGCCGGGGCACCGTGTGGGCGGTCGGCGCGCCCGTCACCGCGCTGTACTGGATCCGGTCCGGGATCGTGTCCGAGCGGATCCTGGTCCCGAACGGGCGGGAGCTGATCCTCGCGTTCCGGGGCCGCGGCGACGTGATCGGCGAGGTCGGCGCGATCACCGCGGCGTCGGTCGGACGGGCGGTCCACGCGACGATGGCGGTCGCCCACGAGGAGGTGCTGCTGTACGCGCTGCCGGTCGAGGAGATCCCGGAGATCGTCGCGTCGGATCCGTCGCTCGCGCTGGCGGTCGCGGCGTTGACCGCCGAGCGGCGCCAGCGGGCGGAGGAGCGGCTCGCGACGGGGCTGTTCCGGTCGGCGCAGGCGCGGTTGGCGGCCGCGCTGCTCGATCTGGCGTCGACGTTCGGGGTCCGGGACAGCCGCGGGGTGATCGTGAACCTCCGGCTGACGCATCGGGATCTGGCGGCGTTGGCCGGGGCGTCGCGCGAGACCGCGTCGGTCGCGCTGCTCGATTGGCGCCGCGACGGGTGGATCCAGGTCGAGGGCAAGCGGGTCGTGTTGCTCGACCCGGAGCGGCTGTCCGCCGTGGCCCGCGACGGCTGACCGGCGGTCCGTTACGGTCGCGCGGGTGGAGGTCCGGGTGGTCCGGGTGGTCCGATGCGGCGCGATCGCCGCAGTCGCGGGGTGCGCGGGGTGCGCGGGTGCCGGGCTCGACGTCGACGGCCCTGCGACGTCCGACCCGACCGACGCCCCGCCGATCGCCGGTCGGTACGACGCCGTGTGGGAGGATCCCGCGGGGTGCGACGCGACCGACGCTCCGGTCGACTGGGCCGAGGGCGAGGTCGTGGTCACCGGCTCCGGTGCTGAGGTCGGGTTCGCGTTCGGGGACCCGTCGTCCCCGGTTTCGTTTTCCGGGGCGATCGACGCGTCATTCGCGTTCGATCTCGCAGGCGTCGCCGAGCTCGACGGGTGGTCGCTCGCGGTCGACGCGCAGGGTGTGGCGTATAGTGTCGCCGACCGGTGGGTGCTCGAGGGGGAGCTCACGATGGACGCCACGGATCCGGACGGGAACAGCTGCACGCGGTCGGGGACCTGGTCCGCGACCCAGATCGAGGTCGCGCGATGATCCAGCTGTTCGGGATCCCGGGGTTCGGGATCCACCTGCTCGGGTGGCTCGCCGGGGTCGCGCACGCCTCGTCGATCGGCGCCGGCGCGGGGCTCGGGGTCGATCTCGGGGGGGACGACGCGACGCTCGGCCCGGTGCCGAGCCTGTGGGTCCCACTCCGGATCGACGTGAGCGCCCGGGCGGCGATCCGGGCCACCGTGTCCGGCGGGTTCACCGTCGGGCACGACGTGGTGAGCTGGGAGATCGCCGCGGCCGATCGGCGGGTCGGCGAGGAGACCCGGGCGATCTTCGCGTCGCTCGGGGCGTCGGTGGGGCCGGAGCTGCGGTTCCCGATCGGGGCGTTCGACCTGTACGCCGGCGCGTCGGTCGGGCTGGCGCTGGTCCACACCTGGCACAGCCGGATGGACCACCCGGACCTGTTCTCGGTCGAGCGGTACTCGGACGAGGAGCTCCTCGATCCGCTGACGATCAACCCGTACAACCGTCAGCTCGTGCCCGCGACGGACGTGGCGATCGGCCTGACCTCCGGGCGGCTGTGGGGCGAGCTCGGGTACGGCGCCCAGTTCCTCGGCCGGAACACGCTGATCGGCTCGCCCGAGGATCTCGTGGTCCAGCGCGAGCCGTTCGGGTGGAACGCCGTTCGGATCGTGGTCGGGGTGGCGATCCCGTTCGGTGGGGAGCGCTGATCGACGCGAGCCACGTTATGGGCGTCGCCGAACGCGCTGGAGCGGCTCCCGAGCTGTCCAGGGCCGAGCTGGCCGGTTCCGACCGGGGGTGTGGCTGACATGAAGTTGTACCGCGCGAAGATCCCGGCGATTTCGAAGGCGATCGTCGATCGGCTGGTGGCGGACGGTGACCTCGAGGTCAAGCCGGACAAGCGCGACGAGGCCGAGAAAGACCTCACCGCGATCATGGACGACTACCTGCGGCGGGACAACGAGCTCCGCGATCGCAGCCGCGACATCATGGCCGACCAGAACATCCCGTACTCCGACCTCGGCCGCACCCGGAAGCGGCTGGCGGACGAGATGGGCCACCCGCTCGGCGACGACGTGGAGCGGTACCTGTGTCGCCAGTTCATCGAGATCATGCTGATCTCGCCGAACATCGACGAGGTGTTCGAGGAGGACCGCGTCATCTACAAGAAGGTGATGGAGGTCCTCAAGGCGAACGACGTGGACGAGAACGAGATCCGCGCCGAGGCCGTGTCCCGGATGAAGAACGTCCAGGAGGGCACCGTCGACTACGAGGTCGCGCTCCAGGAGCAGATCAAGCAGGTCAAGCAGCGGCGCGGCCTGCTGCCGCTCGCGGACCGGCGCCGCGGGCACGACTGATCCGGCGGGTCCGGTCGCGGGTCGTGGTCCCTGCAGCGCGGATGGCGCTCGCGGTGCTCGCCGTTCCGACCGGTTGCGCTGCGCCGGCTACGGCCCCGTCCTCGACGCCCGCGGCCCCGATCGAGGCCCGCGCGATCCCGGTGACCCCGCGCCTGTCCGGGCTGAGCCCGGCGTACGCCGCAGCGTTCGGTGACCCGACCCGGCTCCGCCCGCTCGGCGTCGACCTGGCCGGCTGCGCGTCCGACGCCGACCTGACCGTGACCTACGATCGGGGCGTGGGCGCGGTGGCGATCGCCGCCGACTGGGACCCGGCGTGTCGGCCGATCGGCGCGGATCCAGTCGACCTGCGGCCGCTCGCCCCGATCGGGCGGGCGCTCGCGCGGTACCGCGACGGGCTGGCGGTGGGCCACGACCCGCGCCTCGCCGCGTTCGGGCTCGTGGTCGACGTCGACGGGTGCCGCCTCTCCCTCGCCGGGCAGTTCCCGCCGGACGGGACGACGTTCGCGTGGTGCCCGACCGACCGGTGCCTGCCGACCGCCGACGGCGCGGTCACGATCGCCGATCCGACGCTCGCGGCCTGCCTCGCGGCGGGCGGCCCCCCTGGCCCGGAGGACGCTGCGACGGGGCGCTGATCGCCGGGCGGACCGCCTACGGGGCGCCCGGTGCAGGTGCCGGAGCAGGTGCCGGTGCCGGAGCGCCGCCGGGGTCCGACGGGTCGGACGGGTCGGACGGGTCGGACGCCCCGAGCGGCTTCAGCGACGACATCGACCGGCCCTGCTCGATCGCCAGCAGCTCGCGCGCGAGGTCCCCCAGCAGCACGTTCCGCCGGAACTGGCGCTGCTCGAACCCCCACAGCACGAAGCTCGCGTAGAAGTCCGTCGTCTCGTACCACTCGAACTTCGAGCCCTGGACCGACGTGAGCAGCGTGCGCTTCGCGGTGGTGGTGTCGACGATCGACAGCATCGGCGGCCGGACCGTCCGCTGGAGATCCGGCGGGAGCGACGCAGCCTTCAGGTCCGCCGCCCGCAGCGCTGCCTCGCGCTCGGCCGCCGGCAGCGCGTCGAGCCCGAGCGGCTGGAACACGTTGACCGGCTCGCCGGTGTGCTCGAGCACCAGCCACCGACCGGCCGGGTGGAGCGCGCCGCGGGTCGCGGGGGACCACACCCCGCGCGGCTTGCCGGTCGACGCGGTGTACAGCGTCACCGTGTCACCGACGCCGGCCACCACGCCGTCTCCGGCCGCGGTGAACGTGAACGTGTCGACCGGGCCGAGCCACGGGTACGGCTCGATGATCGCGCCCGTCTCGAGGTCGATCTCGAACACCTTCCGGGCCTCGCCCTGGAGTGCCGTGAACTGGACCCGGCTCGGGTTGCCGGTCCGCCCGAGGTCGTTCGGCTCGGTCAGCCCCGGCAGATCCAGCGAGAACACCGCGTCGGTGTCGGCGTCGTACACCGCGAGCCGGGGAGGGGACGCCGAGTCGATCGGCCCGATCGGCAACACCAGCCGGGTGGCGGAGATCCACGCCGCGGCGCCGGTGGGCGTCGGTGTGGGCACCACCTTCGACGACTTGTGGGCGTCGGACGCGTTCATCACGTGGTGGGTCATCCCGAGCAGGTAGTACAGGCGGTGCCCGTCGGTCGACCAGGCGAAGTCCTGGAACGGGTTGGACTTGCACGCCTCGAACGCCAGCATGAACCCGTGCTGGTTCGCGAGGTCCTCGACCTGCTTCGGGTCGCACGTCTCGAACGGGCTCGTGTCGCCGCCCGTCAACACCGGGGGCTCCCCCGCCGAGCCGGCGCACCCGCAGAACGCCCACAGCCAGCCGATCACCACGTCCGTCGCCTCCGCAGCCCGAGCACCGCCGCACCCGCCCATACCACGACCATCCGACCGCGACCCGCGCCGCCGGTTCCCGAACATCCGCACCCTGCGGGTTCCTCGTCCGGTGGATCGGCCGCGGACACCCGGTCGCGCGGGTCCGCCACGTCGTCGAACCCGAGCCAGGCGGACCCGGTCCACATCGTGACCACGACCGGCGGCCCCGCCGGGTCCACCGGGATCGCGCCGAGCTCGACCCCGTCGTCGGTGACGGTGAGGGGGGTGACCGTCCGGTCCGGGCCCCACACCGCCCACGCCCGGCGCCCGGCGGACAGCCCGTCCACGTCGAGGGTCACCGCCGAGCCCGATCGCGAGAACCCGCGGACCACGAGGCCGTCGGCGTCCTCGACGAACAACGCGCGCGGCCAGACGACGCCGTCGTCGAACGCGACGGTCCACCAGCCGGGGTCGAGCGCGGCCGGGTCGAGCCAGGCCTCGCCGCCGACGATCGACACCGGCACCGGGTCGGCGTCGGCCCGGACCAGCGACGCCGCGCCGTCGCGCCCGAACGCCACCGCGGTCGGCTCCCACAGGACCGATGGCGACAGGTCCGGCGTCGCGAGCGTGTCGCGGTCGAGCGCGATCCGGAGCGGCCCGCCGACCGGCTCGGGGCCGCGCGCCACCGCCCCGTCCAGCGCGACCTCGACCGGGGTGTAGCCCCACGCCTCGACCCACGCGGTGCCCGGGGACCCGCCCGGGGCGGCCGCGAGCTGGTGGAACGCGCCGGTGACCGGGTCGGTCGGGACCCACCGGCCGTCGTCGGCGAACCGGACCCGGGCCTCGACCGGAGCGCCGGTGCCGGCGTCGACCACCACCCCGGACACCGTCGGGGCGGTCGCGGCGAACGCGAGGATCGCGTCGACGTGCCACCCGAGGACCTCGCCGAGATCGGTCGGGATCTTCGCCGACAGCTCGAGCGTGAGGTCGAACGTGCCGTACCGGCCGTACGCCCAGTCGTTCGTGTCGCCGGTGGTCGGGTACCAGTCCGCGCCCTGGGTGATCCAGAACCCCGGGGCGGTGCAGGCTGCGGCGTACTGCCTCGACAACCCGCGCAGGATCGGCGCGTCCACCGGGTCGTCGGTCGTGTAGTTCCACGGCCAGCCGAGGTTCGTGGCGCCGGCGTGCAGGGTGAGCGACACGAACGGGCGCTCGGCGATCCCGAACGCGCGGATCGCCCGGGTCTCGGGCTCGGAGAACGGCGCGTCGCCCGGGCGGACCGCCGACGCGCTCCACTCGTACGCGTAGTTCCGGTTCAGGTCGACCCCGGCGGCGTTGGTCCGGGTGCCGGCGGCGTGGCCGTCCGGGTTCACGTCCGGGACGATCCACACGGTCGACCGGTCGAGGGTGGCGGTGATCGCAGGATCGACGCCGTCTCCGTCCACCAGCCGGGCAGCGACCGCCAGGGCGACCTCGACCGAGGTGGGCTCGTCCCCGTGGTGCCCGGCGAGGATCCGCACCACCGGCGCGCCGTTTCCCGGTTCCTGCCCGAGCCACAGGCCGGTGATCGGCCGCCCGTCGCGCGACGCCCCGAACGCGACCCGCCCGCCGCGAACGACCCGCGCCTCGAGCGCGTCGAGCTCGGACTCGACCGCGTCCGGGTCGTGGTACCCGTCCGGGACGGCCCGGAGACGGGCGTCGGCGCGCGGCGCGTCGACCTCGATCCCGGCCCGGATCAGCGCCTCGACGGCGCCCGGCTCGACCACCAGCCGGACCCACCGCCGGCCGTCCGGGCCGATCCGCTCGTCCTCCCCCCAGCCCGCGCCGGCGATCGCCCGCAGCGACGGGTTGCGGGTGGCCTCGGCCGGGATCCAGACGTCGCCGAGCGGCACCGGCGCAGCGGACGCGGGCGCGATCCACCCGAACAGGACGGCGGGGACGACCATGGGACAGTGATACCATTTCGCCCGGATGCGCACCGTCACGTTCAACCGCATCATCGGCGTCGGCGCGATGGGCACGGTGTACCTGGCCGAGCTGCGGGACGAGCGCGGCCGGGCGCAGCCGTGCGCGGTCAAGGTGATGAAGGGGGCGAACCCGGACCAGGACCAGTTCCGGGCCCGGATGCGCGACGAGGCGCGCCTGCTCGGGATGCTCCGCGACGAGCAGATCCTCGGGGTCAGCGAGCTCGTGCGGGTCCGCGGCCACGACTGCGTGGTGATGGAGTACGTCGAGGGGGTCGACCTCGGGCAGCTCGTCCGGCGGCAGCGGGTGCCCGCGAAGGCGCTCGCCGAGCTCGGGGCGGAGCTGGCGGGCGCGATCCACCGGGCCCACGCCGCGGTCCACCCGGCCACCCGCGAGCCGCTCCGGGTGATCCACCGCGACGTGAAGCCGGCGAACGTGATGCTGACCAGCCAGGGCGGCGTGCGCCTGCTCGACTTCGGCGTCGCCCGCGCGGCGTTCGAGTCGCGCGAGAGCAACACCCAGGGCCTGGTGCTCGGCACGCTGAACTACTTCCCGCCGGAGATCCTGGCCGGCGCCGAGCCCACCCCGGCGGTCGACCTGTACGGCCTCGGGCTGACCCTGTGGGAGTGCGCGACCGGGCGGGACTGGGGCACGCCGCAGGTCCACCGCCAGCGGTTCGAGCGGCGGGTCGACCAGCGGCTCGGCGAGCTCGGCGCCGAATACGAGCCGATCGGCGTGGTGCTCCGCCGGCTGCTCCAGTGGAAGCCGGAGGATCGTCCGAGCGGCGCGTCGGTCGAGCAGCTCCTGTCGACCGCGACGGACGGCGCCCCCGGTCCGACGCTGCGCGCGTGGGCCCGCGAGGTCGTGCCGCCGCTGCTGTCGGTCCCGGTCCCGACCGACGGGCCGGACGACCTGGTCGGCAAGACGCTCCCGGTCGACGCGACCAGCCCGTCGATCCCGCTGTCGCCGCCCCCGAACCCGTCCGCCGCGACGCCGGCCGCCGCGGTCACGGCGCCGCCGTCCGCCGCCCAGGCCGCGACCCCGAAGTCCGCCCCGAAGGCGGTGAAGCCCGCGCCGCGTCGGTCGGGGCTCGAGAAGATCGACGAGCGGATCCTCCAGCGGTCGGCGAACGCGGTCGAGACGCAGACGTTCAACGATCTCGCGCCGCCGGCGGCGGTGTTCCGCGAGCGGCCCCGGTCCCAGGCCCGCGCGGCCACCCCCGCGGCCTCCAGCCGGGTCCAGTC
>JBEBJW010000074.1:0-12296 GCA_040079715.1 Myxococcota bacterium
CGGGCGTGGGTTGATCCTGGTGATGGGCAAGGGCGGAGTCGGCAAGACCACGATCGCCGCCGCCGTCGCGGCCGAGCTCGCGACCCGCGGCCACTCCGTGCACCTGAGCACGACCGATCCGGCCGCGCACGTCGCGTCCACCCTCGCCGGAGAGGTCCCGAACCTGACGACCAGCCGGATCGACCCGGTGGCGGAGGCCCGCGCGTACGTCGACCGGGTGATGGCCGTTCGGGGGGCCGGCCTCGACGAGGCCGGGCGGGCGCTGCTCGCCGAGGATCTACGGTCGCCGTGCTACGAGGAGGTCGCGGTGTTCGCGGCGTTCTCGCGCCTGGTGTCCAAGGCGCGGTCGAGCTTCGTCGTGGTCGACACGGCGCCGACCGGCCACACGCTGCTGCTGCTCGACGCGACCGGGACCTACCACCGCCAGGTGATGGCGGGTGGGGGGCGGCTCCTCACGCCGCTGGCGCGCCTGCGCGACCCCGACTACACCCGGGTCCTGGTGGTGACGCTGGCCGAGCCCACGCCGGTGTCCGAGGCCGCGCGGCTCCAGGACGATCTCCGGCGCGCAGGGATCGAGCCGTTCGCGTGGGTCGTCGACGGTAGCCTGGCCGTCGCGGGGTCGACCGACCCGGTCCTGCGTCACCGGGCGCGCGCCGAGCTGTCGCAGATCGCGCGGGTCCGGGCGCTCGCCACGCGGCTGTCGGTGGTCCCGTGGGTGGCTGAGGAGCCGATCGGTCCGGCGCGACTGCTGGCGCTGACGCGGTAGTTGCCTGAATTCGGACATCCGAATATCCGGATGCACCATGCAGCACCCGATCGATCTGCCGCGCCGCCTCGTCGCCGAAGCCCTGGGTACGGGGCTGTTGGTCGCGGCGGTCGTCGGGTCCGGCGTGATGGCGGAGCGCCTCGCGGGCGGGAGCGTCGGCCTGGCGCTGCTCGCGAACACCATCGCGACCGGTGCTGCGCTGGTGGCGCTGATCCACACGTTCGGTCCGGTGTCCGGCGCGCAGTTCAACCCGGCGGTGACGCTGGCCGACGGCGTCCTCGGCGCGCTCCCCCCGACGGACGCGGCGGGCTACGTCGTGGCGCAGGTGATCGGGGGCGTCGCGGGCGCGATCCTGGCCGACGCGATGTTCGATCTGCCGCTCGTGCGCTGGTCCGACCACGCGCGGACCGGGGCGGGCCAGTGGCTCGGCGAGTTCGTGGCGACGTTCGGGCTGCTGGGCGTGATCGCGTCGTGCTCGCGCCGGACGCCCGCGGTGACGCCGTGGGCCGTCGCCGCGTGGATCGTCGGGGCGTACTGGTTCACCTCGTCCACCTCGTTCGCGAACCCGGCGGTGACGGTCGCGCGCGCGTTCACGGACACGTTCGCCGGGATCCGCCCGGTCGACGTGCCGGCGTTCGTCGTGGCGCAGCTCGCGGGGGCGGGCGCGGCGGTCGCTGTGTTCGGGTGGCTCGTTCCGCGGAGGGACCCGTGAAGTTCGACAGCATCCTGTTCCTGTGCGTCGCGAACTCCGCCCGCAGCCAGCTGGCCGAGGGCCTGGCCCGCAAGCGGTTCGGGGACGCGGTCCGGGTCCAGTCCGCCGGGAGCGAGCCGTCGCGGGTCAACCCGTACGCGATCCGGGCGCTGGCCGAGGTCGGCGTGGACGCGAGCGGGCACACGAGCAAGCACGTGGACACGATCGACCCCGCGTCGGTCGACCTCGTGATCACGCTGTGCGCCGAGGAGTCGTGCCCGGTGTTCTACGGGGACGCGCAGCGGGCGAGCTGGGCGATGCCCGATCCGGACCGCAAGCACGAGGACCTGACCGACGAGCAGCGACTGGCGCAGTTCCGCGCGACCCGAGACGCGATCGACCAGCGGCTCGCGGTGTTGGCCGCCCTCCGCGACGGACCCGCTCCGCTCGCGCCGGTCGAGTTCCACGCGAGCATCCGAACCCCGGATCTGGCCGCGTCCGCGCGGTTCTACGCGTGGCTGCTCGGCACCGAGCCCCGCGCCTGGACCCACCGGTACGTGACCTTCGTGAGCGAGGCGCTGCGGACCAACTTCGTCGTGCTGGTCGACGACGGCAAGGAGCTCCACCACGACACGCTGTACCACCTCGGGGTGGACGTGGGGACGAAGGCCGCGGTCGTCGACGCCCACCACCGCGCGGTCGCGGCCGGGTGGCCCGTCCACAAGCCCGCCCGGACGACCTGGCGCGGCACGCCGCTGCACGAGCTGTGGCTGAAGGACCCCGGCGGGAACCTGGTCGAGCTCTACGCCCGGCTCACCGACGCAGAGCTGGCGCTGGCCCCCGCGGACCTCGAGCCGGTGTTCCTGGTCTGACGCGATCCGCGTCGGCCGAGCGCGCTCCCCGCCGTCACGGCGCCGGGGCAGCCGGAGCCGGAGCCGGAGCCGGAGCCGGAGCTGGAGCCGGAGCTGGAGACAGGGCAGGGGGCTCGGCGAACGGGTCCGCGCCGAACGGATCCGGCCCGGTCGGGGCGACGTCGGCGGGGGCGTCGGTCGGGACCGCGCCGAACCGCTCGGTCCGGTGGCCGCGGGCGGCGGTCCACACGAGGTCCGACTGGTGGAGGCTCACCTCGGTCGCGTACTGGTCGAGCAGCGCCCAGCTCGGGTCGACCGGGGCCGCCGCGAGGGCCGCGCCGTGGCGCTCGAGCGCGCCGACGAGGACATCGTCCCGGCCGCTGTTCGCCGCGATCAGCACCTGGATCGCGCGCGCCACCCGGACCCCCGACGGCTCGCCCCGGGCGGCGGCCTCGTCGAGGAGCTGCCACGGATCGACGTCTGCCGGGCCGGACCCGGGGATCGTCGCCCAGGCCGCCCCGCGGAGCGCCGACGGGACCGACCACCACGCCGCGTCGTCGAGGCAGGTCGACGCCCGCGCGATCACCGACAGCCGATCCATCGGCACGTCGTTGACCCCGCCCGCAGCGCGATCGTGGAGCAGCGCAAGCGTGCCGGACACGAGCCCGAGGACGACCACGATCTCGTCCTTCTCCTTGACCCGCGGGCAGGTGTCGCCGCCGAGCGGGCCGTACTCCGCGTCGAGCGCGTCGAACGCCCGTTCGAACCGCGCCGCGGCCCGCCCGTTCGCCCGCGCGGCGGCGATCGTCGCGTCGGTGATCTCGGCCGCGCGGGCCTCGCCGAGGGCGGTGCCGTTCCGGCGGACCCGGGCGGCGTCGAGCTCGGCCTCCCACGCGACCGCCTCGTCGCACACCGCGCCGACCGCCTCGGCGATCGTCAGGGCGCGGTTCGGGGGCGCGTGCGACAGGGCGCCGAGCGGGTGGACCAGCGCCGCGCCGAGCGCGCAGGCCTTGCCGGTGTCGCCCACGTCGCTCGCGCGATCGACCACCCGGTCGACGGTGAACCGATCGATCTTGCCGGCGCAGGCGGACAGGGCCGCGATCGCGACACACGGGACGACCAGGACGACGGACCGGATGGTGACCTCCGAGGTCGCCGTCCTAACCGTCAGCCCGCCGCCCGGGCGAGGGCGTCGACCAGCTCCGGCAGGCGGGCCTCGGCGATCGAGCAGTACGCGAGCCGCAGCGCGTTCTCGGCCCGGAACGCGATCGTGCCGACCGACGCCTCCGCCAGCAGCGCCCGGCGGACCGCGTCGGCGTCGAGCCCGCCACCGAGCTCGACGAACACGAAGAACGCCGCGTTGAACGGCCGGACCCGCATCCGCTCGGGATCCAGCGACGCCAGCGCGGCCTCGAGCGTGCGGTACCGGTCGGACAGCAGCGAACGACGGTCCGCGACGGCGTCCTCGAGCGTCGGGTCGCCGAGCGCCCGGGCGACCATCGCGAGCGCCGGGCCCGACGCGCTGCCGACCGTCCCGCGGATCACGTACTTCAACTTCGACAACATCGCGACCTCCGCCGGAGCGGTGGTCGTGGTGTGGGTCAGGAACCCGACCCGCGACGAGAAGAACATCAGCTCCTTCGTCGCGGCGTCGGCCTTCAGGATGACGTGGCGTTCGGGATCGGCGCGCTCGGCGAGGTCCCAGAACACCGACCGCACCTGGCGCCCGGCGGTGTACACCCAGCCCTGGTACGCGTCGTCGGTCACGACCACCAGCGGCCCGGGGTGCGCGGCGATCACCTCGACCAGCCCGGCCACGTCGTCCGGGCGCGGGGTCCACCCGAGCGGGTTCGACGGGAGGTTCAGCACGAGGATCGCCTTCGACCGCACGCCCGCGAGGGTGCGCGCGAGGCCCTCGAGGTCCAACCGGTCCGGGTCGGTCGGGGACGTGACGGCGTACGGGACGATCCGGGCGCCCGCGTGCAGCTGGAACACGAGCTCGTAGTTCTCCCACGCGGGGCTGGGCACCAGCACGTCGGTGTCCGGATCGGCGAACAGATCCGACACGAGCGCGAGACCGTGGGTCAGCCCGTGGGTGACGACCGGGGTCGAGCTGCCGACGCGCGCCTGGCCGAGCCGCCGCTCCCGCGCGCCCCACGCCGCGCGGAGGGCCTTCGGACCGTCGACCGGCGCGTACAGGAACGTGGCGGCGGGATCCAACCCGTCGACCGCCGACGACAGCGCCGGGAGCGGCAACGGCCGGCCCTCGCCGTCGGTGAGCTGGCCGATCGTGGCGTCGATCCGAGAGTTCTTAGCTTCGTCCGCCTGAAACGGGATCCCGCGCGGGAACGCGGCCCGCAGCCCCAGCGGCGACAGCGACCGCACGATCGCCGGGTGATCTCGGCGGAGCACCTCGTTCAGCCGATCAGCGTCGTCCATGCGGGATCCCCGGAAAACACCAGTATCGCTCCCAGCGGTGCCGGCGGCCACCGGAACGGACTCTTTTCGTGGCCGCAACAATGCCGCACGGAGCGGTCGGGGTCCGGGACCGGGCTGGACTCGTCACGAGGTGTTCGGCGGTGGACCGGGGACGAGATCCCGGGGTCGCGGGGGGTTACGGCGAGCGCAACGCGGAGGTGCGGCGTGAGTGAGTATTCGAGGACCAGCCCGTGGCAGGTGCCGGTGTCCGATGCGTCGGTCGAGGCGCGGGTGTCGTTCCTCCGTCGGGTCGGGCTGCTGACGATGGGCGGCTTGGTCGTGTCCGGCGTGACAGCGGTGGGCTCGGCGTTCGCCGTGATGACGTTCGACATCCTCAGCCAGCGGTGGGTGTCGCTCGCGGTGATGCTCGGCGCGCTGTTCGCGTCGCGGGCGGTCGGTGGATCGCTCGTCGCGAGCCCGGACCGGACGACCCGGCTCGGCGGGTTCGCGCTCGGGACCGCCCTCCAGGGCGTGGCGATGGGGTACCTGCTGCTGACCGCGGTGATGCTGTCGGCCCAGCTGTACGCGAACCCGCTGGTGTTCCTGCTGCAGGCGTTCGGGCTCGTCGGGCTCACGGTCACCGGGATGGTCGCGTACCTGCTGACCGGCCCGAAGAACCTGTCGATGGTCGGCTCGGCGATGTCGACGCTGGCGCTGCCGATGCTCGGCCTGATGGTGTTCTCGTGGATCTTCCCGATGGGCGGCGTGGTCGGGATCCTGATCAGCGTGGTGTTCGTCGCGCTGTCGGCCGGCGGGCTGCTGTACAACCTGAACCAGGTCCTGCACCAGATGTCGACCGAGGACGACGTCCCGGCGGCGTACCACGTGACCCTCGGGGTGCTGACGCTGTTCTGGAACGTGCTGGTCCTGCTGATGCGGCTCCAGCGCCGGTAGTTCAGTGCCGATCGGGGCCGTCCGAGCCCCGAGTCCATACCCGACGCGGTGGTGGACGTGATCGTCGATGACTTCTGGCGCTTCGAACCTGGGCTCGTCCGCCCGTTCGGCTTCGGCGGCGGCGTTCCCAGTCGAGGCCGCGCCGCGCCGGGCGAGGTGGCCGGTGCCGATCGGGGCCGTCCGAGCCCTCGTCCGGCGTTCGCGCACTCCCGGATCCTACTTTACATAATATACATTATCGGACATCGACCCGGGGGGGGCCGTCGGGACATCGATCCGAGTCGGCGCGTGCGCGGACGTCGATCCGGCGACGACACGGCGTATACTGCGGTGGTGAACGGGCATGGTCTGCTGTTCGGGCTGGTCGGCGGGATCGCCGGCGTCGCGGGTTGCGCACCCGACGCTGTCGCGGTCGGCGCACCCTGGCTCCGGGTGCCCGCCGCGGCGGGCCTCGACGACGCTGCGTACGGCCTGCCGAACGCGATCCCGATCCCCGTGGCGAACTCCGGCACTGCGCCCGCCTCGGTCACCACCGCGGCGGACGCGCCGTTCTCGGCCGGCTCCGGACCGCTCGTCATCCCGGCGGGCGCCACGGTCGACCTCGTGATCGTGATCACCCCGCGGTCGTTCGATCCGCTGGCCGGCGCGGTCGAGATCCGGAGCGGCGCGCGGGTCCACCGGGTCTCGCTCGCGGTCACCGTCGACGCGGACGCCGACGACGACGGGTTCGCGGGCCTCGATGCCGGCGGCGCCGACTGCGACGACGCAGACCCCACGGTGTTCCCGGGCGCCCCCGAGGCGTGCGACGGCGTCGACGACGACTGCGACGGCGGCGTCGACGAGGTGGACGACGAGAACCTGTGGCGTCCCGACGCCGACGGCGACGGGTTCGGGGACGCCTCGGCCGCCCCGGTCGCGGCGTGCGACGCGCCGAGCGGCTGGGTCGTCGACGGCACCGACTGCGACGACGCGGATCCCGCGGTCCGCCCCGACGCGACCGAGACCTGGTACGACGGCGTCGACCAGGACTGCGACGGAAACGACGACGACCAGGACGGCGACGGCCACCCGATCGGCGACGACTGCAACGACGGGGCCGCGTCGATCCACCCGGGCGCACAGGAGACCTGGTACGACGGCGTCGATCAGGACTGCGACGGAAACGACGACGACCAGGACGGCGACGGCTACCCCGGCGACGGCGGCACCGACTGCGTCGACACCGACGCCGGGATCCACCCGCTCGCCCCCGAGCTGCCGGACGGCGTGGACCAGGACTGCGACCTGCGGATCGACGAGGGCCTGTGGGCGCGCGGCACCCTGGTGATCAGCGAGGTCCTGACGAACCCGGTGCGGACGAGCGATCCGCTCGGTCGGTTCGTCGAGCTCACCAACCCGACCGCCGGCGACGTCGAGCTCGGCGACGTGGTGGTCACGGTCGGGGTCCTCGACACGAGCTTCGCCGGCAACCCGACGGTGGTTCCGCCAGGCGGCTCGATCACGGTGTGCACCGACACCGACCCGGCGTTGAACGGCGGGATCGCCTGCGCCGCCCAGATCGGGTGGATCGGGTTCGTCCAGGAGCTGTCGATCACCGGCGCCGGCGTCGCGCTGGACGAGCTGTCGTGGGTCGGGTGGGGCCCGATGCCCAGCGGCGGCTCGCTCGAGCTCGCGGCCGACCACCTCGACCCCGACGACGACGACCTCGAGGCGAACTGGTGCCCGGCGACGGATCCGTTCGGGGTCGGCGATCTGGGCACGCCGGGGTTCGTCGGGGCCGCCTGCCTCTGAGGCCTCGCGGTCGTCGCCCTACGGCCAGGCGCGCTCGCGGGGCGGGGTCGGCGCGGGGACGATCAGGCTGTACAGGTAGCCGGCGTTGCTGACGAACACCGCCTGCCGACCGTCGACCGCGGGCTCGGCCGACACGCCGCGCAGCAGGTACGGCTCGTGCCACCGCCACAGCTCGTCGCCGGTCTTCGGGTCGACGAGGTACACCGAGCCCTCGCTCGACCCGACCAGCAGCCCCGCCGGGGTCTCGACCGGCGAGGTCAGCGCGCCGGTCGTGCCGCTGTCCCAGGTCCACAGCTCCGCGCCGGTCAGCGTCGCGACCGCCCGCAGCTTGCCGTCCGAACCCGGGTGGATCAGCACCGCGCCGGCGGCGGACACCGCGCGGGCCGTGGGGCTGCCGGGTGCCCCCGGGTCCACCCCGGACGAACTGGGCTGGCCGATCTGGGCCGGCGCCATCCCCGGAGCGTCGGCGAACGACGGACCGGGAGTGGCCACCGGGGTGGCGGCAATCGGCATCAGCGGGTCGGGCGCGGCAGGCGCCGGGTCCGCGGTGGTCTCCGCGGGCGTCCCCGCGACCGGCGTCCCCGCAACCGGCGTCCCAGCGGCGGGTCCGGCGCTCGGGGTGGCCGGCGTCTCGAAGGCCGCCGAGGATCTTCGGGGCGCTGGCCGAGCCCACGTCGAGCCGCCACCGGACCGTGTGCGTGGGCAGGTCGATCGCCACCAGCGGCCGGAAGTACCCGCTGGTGAACACGTCGGTGCCGAGGCGCACGGGGTCACCGACGAGATCCGGGTACCGCCCCTCGCCGACCGACCGCTTCCACAGCTCTTCGCCGGTGTCGAGCCCGACCGCCACCAGCGCGCCGCTGCTGAACCCGAGCAGCACCGTGTCGTCGACCACCACGGCCTTCGGCGCCGCGTACAGCGACAGCTCGGCCTGGCGGGTGAGATCCCGCTTCGCGCGGTACTCCCACACGAGCTCACCGGTGTCGGCGTCGAGGGCGTCCGCCTGGTCGTCGATGTTGGTGACGATCACCCGCCGCCCGTCCGGGGTGATCGTCGGCGCGACCAGCACCGGCGCGTTGCCGTCGTGCTTCCACCGGCGGGTCCCGTCGAGCTCGTAGCAGTACGTCGTGCCCGCGGTGTCCGCGAAGTACACCCGCCCGCCGACGATCGCCGCCGGCGACTCGACCGACGCGTCGGCCGGGTAGGTCCGCATGACGGTGCCGTCGCGGCGCGACAGCGCGTACAGGGCCGAGCCCGCCGCCGATCCGACGAACACGAACGGACCGGACAGCACCGGCGCGCTCCACTCGGAGTGGCTGCTCGAGTTGAGCCGGCGCCCGGGCAGCTTCGCCCGGAACTGGAACGCCGGGGGCGCGTCGAACACGCCCGGGAACGGACCCTCGGACGCCGGTTCGACTGCGGGAGCAGCGATGGCGGCGTCGACGGTCGGAGCAGCGTCGCCGGTCGGAGCAGCGTCGCCGGGCGGAGCAGCGTCGCCGGGCGGAGCAGCGTCGCCGGGCGGAGCAGCGTCGACGGTCGCGGTGGATTCGGCGGCGAACCCGGGCGACGAGGCCGCGAGCGCGGCCGCGAGCGCGATCGTCACCCGCCACCACCCTCTGCCGGTGTTTGCGCCGGAGCGCCTTCGGCCGGTGGGGCTGCCTCTCCGGGGGCCGCGGGGACCGTCCCGTCGGCCGGAGCCGGAGCTCCGTCTGCGGGAGCCGGGATCGGCGCAGCGCCCGCGACCCGATCTTGCCGCATCTTGACCTGTTCGGCCCGCGGCGAATCCGGGAACCGGGTCATGAACTCGGCGTACACCGCGGAGGCCTCGTCCTTCCGGCCGAGGTGCTCGAGCGCGAGGCCGAGATCGATCGTGGCCTGTTCGGCGAGGTAGCCCTTCTGGCTCTGCGACAGCGCCTTCAGCCGCGCCACCGCTGCGTCGCCCTCGTTCTGCGCGAGCTCGAGGTTCGCGAGCCCGCCGTTCGCCGCGTAGCCGAGGATCCCGGAGCCCTCGGCCGCCGCGGTGTTCAGCGCGGACCGCTGATCGTCGGGCTTGCCCGCGACCCTGAACAGCTCCGCAGCCGACAGCAGCGCCTCGATCCGCGCGGGACCCGACGCGCCGTTCGCGATCGCCACCAGGTCGTGGCCGACGGCCTCGATCTTCGGGAGATCGAGCGTCTCGCCGTTCGCGAGCGACTCGGACAGCAGCGGCAGCTCGGCCGGCAACTCTCCCAGCTTCTCGGCGATCGACGCCGTGGCCGCGCGTTGCGTCCGGCGGGTGTAGTCGTTCCACTGGCCGTACACGAGGATCGAGATCAAGATGATCACGACCGCGCCCACGAAGTACTTCCAGTACCCGAGCAGCACGTTGGTGGTGAACATCTCGACCCGGAACATCGCTCCCGCATCCGCGGGCTTGAGCTCGAGGTCGTCGTCTGCAGTCTTGTCGGCCACTGGCCCTCCGACCCGTCCGGGGTAACACGCGGCGCGCGCTTGTGCGGAGGGCGGGCGACGGGGTACAACTCCCGCGGTGCCGACTCATACCCGAAATGCCCTGTGGATCGTGATCTCGCCGGCTTTCGTCGCGTGCAGCGACTGGCCCACCTTCGCGCGGGACTCCGATCCGACGTACGAGCCGTTCGACGATCGGATCTTCGTCGGTCTGTCGATCGCCGAGTCTGACGCCGCGGACTCCGACTTCCCCGACAGCCCGGACCGGGCGGTGTCGGCGGCTCCGGCGATCCCCCTCCCCGGCCCGTTCGTCGCCACGCGGATCTCCGGCACGTTGTCGGCGTTCGCCGGGGTCGGGTCGGGCGACGGTCCATTCGACTGCGGCGAGACCAACGGCGTGTCGAACGCGTACGTCGGCGACGTCGACTTCGTGTGGATCACCCACGACCCTGGCGCCGTGTGCATCTTGCTCTCGGTCGACGGGGTGGCGGTCGACCCGCCGTTCTGGGACGTGATCGGGTACGACCTCGATCCCACCTGCACCGCGTGCGGCACCGCGCCGGACTGCCTCCGGGGGCCGTTCCTGACGACGCCCGAGCTCGGCAACCCGAACCAGCCGGGCTCGATGCAGCCGG
Source organism: Myxococcota bacterium (assembly GCA_040079715.1). Lineage (GTDB taxonomy): Bacteria > Myxococcota_A > UBA796 > UBA796 > JACKER01. The sequence continues at coordinate 10,555 of JBEBJW010000074.1, forward strand.
GCCAGCAGGTGAACGTGCTCACGACCGACAGCCGTGACGTGGCGCTGTACGTGGCCGCGGGCAGCGGGAGCTACGCAGAGCCCCCGCAGTACGACGTGTACCTCGTCCCGACCCGAATCCCGTCCACCTGCGTCGGGATGACGCTCGATCAGATCGTGGAACTCGACGGAGACGCTCGATGAGGACCGTGCTGTGCGCCGTGGCGCTCCTGCTCGCGGCGCGGCCGGCGTGGGCCGTCGAGCCGCAGTACCGCCAGATCACCCTGGTCGACGGTCGGGTGATGACCGTCGAGATCGTCGCGACCGAGGCGCAGGGGCTGCTGATGCGCGCCCCGGCCGGGGAGACGCTGATCTCGTTCGAGCTGCTGTACGACATGATCCCGGTGTCGAAGGCCGAGTACGACGCGCAGGCGCCGTGGGTCGTGTACTACGATCTCCCGCCGGAGCTCGAGCGCGACGCGGTGGAGCTGATGGAGGCGATGAGCCTCCGCCCCCAGAACGTGTCGTCGGCCGAGAACGGCGTGACGGCGCAGATGGCGGCCGCGGCGGCGGGGTGCGAGCGGCGGGTCCAGTGCATCGCCGACAAGGTGTCCACCACCGACTGGAAGTGGGTGCTGTCCGCTGAGGTCCCCCTGGACGGCGTCGGCACGATGCTCCGCGCGAAGGTGAACAAGGGCACCGACACGCCGCTCGAGCACGTCCTCGACGGCAAGTCGCGCGAGGCGCTGTGGGAGGGCCTGCACGCGGTGCTCGGGTTGAACCCGCCGACCTCGGGGCCCCCGCGTGGATCCACCGCGACCGAGCCAGATGGCGGCAACGGGAACGGCGGCGGCGGGCCGTTCGACGAGCGGAAGGTGATCGCGCTGTCGTTCGTCCCCGTCCCCGGCATGCCGTCGCTCGCCCAGCGCGACGGGCGCGGGTTCGCGCTCGCCCTCGGGGTGGTGGTCCCGTCGACGGTGGTGTGGGTCGGCGCGGTCGGCCAGACCGGGCAGAGCGGGCCCGAGTTCGGGCTGCTGTCCGCCGCGGGGTACTACGCGGTCACGGTCCTCGCGAACCAGGTGGCCGGGTTCCGGTCGCTCGAGCGCCACCAGATCGGGGTCTCGGCGATGCCGACCGACCACGGTGGGGCCCAGGTCGTGCTCACCGGCCGCTGATCCGGTTGGTTCGAGCGTCCTGCACGGAACCGAGGCCCGTCGCTCCTCCCTACTGGGCGAGGTTCAGGTTCACCTTCTGCTTGTCTTCGGTGATCGTCACCGACCTCGGCGGGAGGGATGAGCCCGTCGGATCTTCCTGGGTGAACGTGTGTGGTCCGGGGGCGACCGTGTAGCTCTGGTTGGTCGGGCCGACCATCGCGCCGTCGATTTTCACCGTCCAACTCGGATTTCCGATCACCATCACGCCGAGCGGCGGGCCAGGCACGGTGGCGGTGGGTGCGGGGGCCGGAGTCACAGCAGTCAACCCTCTTCCGCAGTTGTCGATCGCCTGCGACAGGAGCGCGACCTTGACGGGTCCGGCATTCCCCTTCTCGGGCCACGAAGCGGTCGACTTGCAGTACCCGTCGCGGGAGATCTCGAACATGGTGGTCACGGCCGGATCGAGCTCGACCGAGGTGCCGGTCACCTCGACCAGCGCTCCCCCCTTGACCCGCATCTGCACCCTGCTGTTGTTCGGGGTGATCATGAGCTGCACCATCTGCTTCGCGGATGCGGGCGGCGTGGGCACCGGGCCGGGCGTCGGAGGGGC